>NZ_JBHVFE010000033.1:0-36219 GCF_042801945.1 Kitasatospora sp. NPDC057542 | reverse complement strand
GGCGGTGAGCCGAGGAAATCGGCTCACCGCAGACCACGGGACGGCTCCGCTCCCGGCCGAACCGGTCGGCCCGGGGGCGGAGCCGTGTCCGCTAGCGGCTCAGGCCCCTGAACCGCGTCACTGCCAGCGGGAAGAACACCGCCACCAGGGCCACCGGCCACGCCACCGCGAGCAGTTCTGCGTGCGTCGCGGCCCATGAGTCGCCTGCCGCACCGGGGTTGCCGAACAGGCCGCGCACCGCTGTGGCCGTCGCCGACATCGGATTCCACTCCACGATCGCGCCCAGCCAGGACGGCATCGACTCCGGGGAGGCGATGGCGTTGGAGAGGAAGCTGACGGGCCACACCAGGATCTGCACCGCCTGCACCAGCTCCGGCTTGCCCGCGACCATGGCCAGGTGGATGCCGATCCACAGCATCGCGAATCGCAGCAGCACCAGCAGTCCCACCGCACCCAGGAACGAGGCGAATCCCCCGTGCCAGCGCCATCCGATCGCGTAGCCGACCGCGATCATCACGATCAGGCCGACCGCCGACTGCAGCATGTCCGCGACGCTCCGCCCGACCAGGACCGCACCGGACGCCATCGGCATCGAGCGGAACCGGTCGATGATCCCCTTGCCCAGGTCCTGGGTGACGGAGAGCATCGTGGCCTCAAGGCCGAAGGCCATCGTCATGGTGAGCATGCCGGGCACCAGGTAGTCCTTGAAATCCCCCTCGATGCCCCGGCCGCCACCGATCAGGTAGCTGAACATCAGCAGCATCATCACCGGGAAGACCAGCCCGACGACCACCTGCACGGGCTGCCGTGCCCAGTGGGCCAGCTCGCGCCTGGTCATCGTCCAGGAGTCGGCGGTCGCCCAGCGCAACCTCGAACCCGTGCCGCCGGCGGTTTCCGCACCGCGGGACACCTTCACGCTCTGTACCGTGCTCATGCAGCCTCCGCCTCCGTCTTCGTCAGGTGCATGAAGACTTCGTCGAGCGTCGGCCGCCGCACCGCGATGTCCTCCGCCACGATTCCGGCCGCCTCCAGTGCCCGCACGGTCTCGGTCAGCGCCGCCATCCGGTCGCCGACCGAGGCACTGACCAGCCGACGGTCCTCGTCCACGGTCGCCGCCCCGGGCAGCAGCAAGGCCGCCCGGGCCAGGCGGCTCGTGTCGTGCAGGACCACGTCGATGCGGTCGCCGCCCGTCTTGGTCTTCAGCTCGTCCACCGTGCCCTGGGCAATGACCTTCCCGTGGTTGATCACCGCGATCCGGTCGGCCAGCTGATCGGCCTCCTCCAGGTACTGCGTGGTCAGCAGCACGGTCGTGCCGCCGCTGACCAGCGAGCGCACCGCGTTCCACACCTCTGTACGGCCGCGGGGATCGAGCCCGGTCGTGGGCTCGTCCAGGAAGAGCACCCGTGGTTCGCAGATGAGGGAGGCCGCCAGGTCGAGGCGCCGCCGCATCCCGCCGCTGTACTGCTTGACGGCCTTCGTTCCGGTGTCTGCGAGCCCGAACCGGGTGAGGAGTTCCTCGGCCCGGGCGCTCGCGCGGCGTGCGCCCAGGTGGTAGAGGCGACCGAACATCTCCAGGTTCTGTCGGCCGCTGAGCTCCTCGTCGACGGCGGCGCTCTGGCCGAGCAGCCCGATCCGCGAGCGCACCTCGTCGGCGCGGGTCCTGGCGTCGATCCCCGCCACCTCGACCCGCCCGTCGTCAGGGCGCAGCAGCGTGGACATGATGCGGACGGCTGTGGTCTTGCCGGCGCCGTTCCGGCCGAGAATCCCCTGGACGGTGCCGCTGCGGACGGTGAGATCGAGGCCGTCGAGAGCCTGCTTGTCCCCGTACTTCTTCCGCAGTCCCTCGACGACGATCGCCGGATCGTGGTCAGTCAAAACGTCCCCCTCCAGCCAGTAATCAAACTTGACTAATCCGAGAAGGTAGCCTGACTTCCGCAGCTGGTCAAATTTGATTAGTCCAACCAGGAAGGGGAGCTGCTCATGTCTGCCATCCGGCTACTGGTCCTCGGCGCCGTCCGTCAGCACGGACGGGCGCACGGCTACCAGGTACGCAACGACCTGGAGTTCTGGGGCGCCCACGAGTGGTCCAGCGCCAAGCCGGGCTCGATCTACCACGCGCTCAAGCAGATGGCGAAGCAGGGACTCCTCGTCGCGCACGAGGTCGCACCGAGCGCCGTCGGCGGCCCGCCCCGCGTCGAGTACGAGATCACCGACCAGGGCACCGCGGAGTACTTCGATCTGCTGCGCGAGGCCCTGACCTCGTACGACCAGAAGATGGACATGCTCTCGGCCGGCATCGGGTTCATCGTCGACCTGCCGCGGGATGAGGCCGTCGCGCTCCTCAAGGAGCGGATCGCGGGGCTTGAACGGTGGCGAGCCGAGGTCACCGGGTACTACATGCCGGAGAAGGGCCCCGAACAGCTCGGGCACATCGGCGAGATCATGAACATGTGGGTGCACTCGGCGGACAGCGAAGCGGAATGGACGCACAGCCTGATCGGGCGGATCGAGGGCGGCGCGTACACCTTCGCAGGGGAGGGCGAACCGTTCGTGGGGGTGCTCGCGGAGGGCGAGCCGAACCCGTTCGCCACGGGGCCGCATCCCGAGGACCTCCGCTAGCGAGGTCGAACTCATGCCGGCTGTCTGCCGATGCCGCGTTGTTTCGGACGTTCGGGGAACGGCAGGAGGGCCTGTGGCCGCGCTTTCGCGCGGGCACAGGCCCTCGTGGGTCACTCCGGTGGTCCCTGTCCGGCCCCCGGGGTGAGGGGAAGCCGAAAGGTCGGCTTAGTACCAGTGGTGGGACTGCCAGAAGTTCCAGGCGGCGTTCGGGCTGCCGTAGCGGGTGTTCATGTAGTCCAGCGCCCACTTGATCTGGGTGGTCGGGTTGGTCTTCCAGTCCGCGCCGGCAGAGGCCATCTTGGAGGCCGGCAGTGCCTGGCCCAGTCCGTACGAGCCCGAGCTCGGGTTGGTCGCCGTCACGTTCCAGCCGGACTCGTGGGAGATGATCTGGCTGAACGAGGCCAGCTGGTCCGCCGGCACGATCCGGGCGGCGATGGCCTGCGGGGAGGCGTCGGCGGCCGAGGCGACCGCGGGGACCACGGCGGCACCCAGGGCGGTCACACCGGCGGCACCGGCAAGAATCGCGGCAGAGGTACGCATACGGAGCTTGAAAGCGGGCATGTAGAGCAAGACCTCAATCGGGTTGGGCCGAGTCACTCCCCGTTGCGGACCGTGGCCGGACAGGGGCCGTAACGGTCGCGGGGCGTGGCTTGGCGGTAGGCCGTTCACCGGCGGGACAGGTGCCGGAGTGGCTCGATGCAGCAATTGTTGCCAGGCCGGACCGGTCATCGACAAAACCCCCTCGCTACGACCCACCGTCGTATCCGGAGAGGCCGGCACCGCTTCAAGGGGCGGGCGCCCGGAGCGCGCCGATCCCCGCCGACCCCTCCCGGCCTGCGCAAACATCCTCAGCCACTCACCCAAACAGTCCCAAAATGGTGCAAAACGGACACCACTATCCGTCGTCGTGCACCACATTCCCGTGTGAGCGCACTCACCACACGGGCCCCGGCAACATCACCGACCGGCCCGCCGCCACCACGCTGAGTCAACGCCGGGCGGCCGCCATTGAGACCGCCACCACACCCGGCCGACGCGGGAACGGCGCCGAAGCAGTTACCGGGCGGCTCGGCCTCGCCGTTCGCCCTGGACAGCAGCTGGTCCCGGGTCCTTCTCTCCCTGGGCATGCGAAAGGGCCCGTCTCCCCGGTGCAGTCCCGTCCGCCCTCTTTCGGGCGGCCGGGCCTGCTGCTTTTGGCGACACAGGGCCGTTACGGGGCGGCCAGCGGCGTGCCGGCCGGGCTCCGCGGCCCCGGTTCCACGGCTGGCCGCTGCATCACACGAGGCGAGCCCCGCTTTGCTCCACGGCCGGTTGAAGCCGACCAGCCCGATCAAGTACGTCGGGACTGGCTCCTGCGCCGCTCCAACACGTGGTTCCGGCTTCCACGGCCGGATCCGCTCAACCACTACACGGCCTTGCGGCAACTCCTCGTCCGGCACGCGGAGGATCTCGCCAGGGCGATCGATAGGTCTCCGCTCGGCCCATGACGGTCGGGCGAAGTCCCACCACAACTCATCGCGAAGGATGAACTGGTTCACCTGTCGCACCGCCGTGCTGCCGCACCCACAACGCGCCGCGATCTCCGCTGTCTGACCAGTCACCCGGGCTCCCTGACGTTCCACTCCCGCGGCAGGTCCTCGCCGCAGAAGACGCAGACGAAGTCCTCCTCCCGCACGATGTTGAGCTCCCGGCAGGAGCGGCATCGGCGGAAGACCACCTCGTGTGTGAACCCGGACGGGCGATGAATTCCGATCCGATCCAGGGCCTCGGCCACGGCCGGCCATGAGTCGACGTCCGGGCAGTAGCCGGTCGACTGGTTGCTGACCTCCTCGACCACCCACCGCCCGGACTCCTCACGGAAGCTCATCTCACCGGCGCTCAGCACCTCTCCGCCGCCCGCACACACCACGTGTTCGCTGCGGCGCGGAGCCAGTCGCAGCACCCCACCGCCATCGACGACGAACGTGAACGGCTCGGCCGACTCATCCAGGGTCAGCGCAGAGACCCACGCGCCGAAGTCCGCCGACGAGCGGATGCTCCGGCCCTCACCACCCGCCCGGACGAGCGCCTTCGGCTCAGCCGGACCCACATACCGATACCGCTCCCCCGCGTCTCCACGCGCACCAACCTGGTGGCTCACACCTGCACCGATACGGTCCCGTGCAGAATGCGGCCCGCCCTCTGCTCCTGTTCGAACCGCCGGGTGAACGCGTCCAGACGTTCCTCGGGCCCCAGTTCGATCAGACCGGGCGGCCAGGTGCCCGGCCGCACGAGGATCACCACGACGGCGCCCCGGCCCCCCGCTGCCGCCAGCCAGCCGGGTGAGACCTCGACGCGCGTGTCCGGCTCCCACAGCTGGCGCCCGCCGACCAGCGCCAGGCGCTTCACCCGGCCGTCGCCGACCTCCACGACCCCGCTCGTGTCCGGAGGCTCACCCGCTGCAAGCGTGAAGCCGCTGTCGACCGCGGCCTCCACCAGCTCCGGATACAGGTCCGCGCCGACCTCCACGATCAATTCCGCGAACGGCGGCCCCTGCGCCGCCTCGCGCACCGCCAGCGCCCACACCATCGGAGCCCGAGCCCTGCCGTTGTCCGTCATGTCAGTCACACCCACTCAACGAGCCACGGTCACCAGCCGCTCTGATCCCGCGCGTCGGCATGCCCCTCTCGCGCACTCCCGGCAGGCCCGCACGACCGCCGTTGTCGCCGGGTGTTCCTCCGGCCCGGGACTCGTCTCCGACAAGCCGGCCGTGACCGCGGCCGGTGCCACCTCCCCAGGGTGCCGCCCCGACGGTCACACCGACGCTCCGGACGTCCGGCGCCCCAGCGTTCGGCCCTCCGATCCCTGCCGGAGCGGCCCTGCGCGACCTTCTGCCGACTGCCACCACGCTGCCCGCCGGGTGGAGGATCGGGGGCGACGGCAGCGAGCACGACACCGGCACCTACGTCTCGGACGATCCGGCCGAGCCGACGCTGGCGCAGGAGCCGTGCACCCGGATGCGCCTTGTCCGCCGGCTGGTCACCCCTCTCACCCGGCCGGTCCGCCGCAGCATCGCCCATGTCCTGTACTGGTCCCGCCGACGCCGCCGAAGCCGACACCATGCCCGGACCAACCACGACAAATGGCGAGGCCACAGCCCAAGGGCTGTGGCCTCGTCACAGTAAGCACCGTTGCAGTACTACCGGCTCACGACGGGTCGCCCTGGCCGGTCATGGCGAGGAGGAGTCGCACGACCGCTGAGGCGGTTCGTGGGTGGTGGGCCAGGCCCAGGGTGCCGGGGACCGGGCCCGGCACCGGCACTCAGGACTGGGTGACCAGCTCCAGGTACGAGTCGTGCCACAGGTCCTCGTCCCCGTCCGGCAGCAGCAGGACGCGGTCGGGCCGCAGGGCCTCGATGGCGCCGGGGTCGTGGGTGACCATCACGATCGCACCCGGGTAGGTGCCGACCGCTGCCAGGACCTCCGCGCGGGAGGCGGGATCGAGGTTGTTGGTCGGTTCGTCCAGGAGGAGCACGTTGGCGCCGGAGTGGACCAGGGCGGCCAGGGCGAGGCGGGTCTTCTCACCGCCGGACAGAACCCTGGCCGGCTTGTCGGCGTCGTCGCCGCGGAAGAGGAACGCACCGAGCACGTGCCGCAGTTCGCCGTCGGTCAGGTCGGGCGCGGCCTTGGCGAGGTTGTCGCGCACGCTGAGCGTCGGGGCCAGGGTGTCGTGCTCCTGGGCGAAGTAGCCGAGGCGTAGCCCCGTCCCGGGGACGACGCGGCCGGAGTCCGGGGTCTCCTGACCGGCCAGGATCCGCAGCAGCGTGGTCTTGCCCGCACCGTTGGGCCCGAGGACGATCAGCCGGCTGCCGCGGTCGACGGCGAGGTCCAGCCCGGTCAGCACCGGCCGGTCGCCGTAGGCCTTGGCGAGGCTGATCGCGCCGAGCGGCATCCGGCCGCAGGGCGCGGGTTCGGGCAGCCGGATCCGGGCGGTGCGTTCGACCTGCCGGACGGGTTCGAGCTCGGCCAGCATCCGGTCGGCGCGGCGGGCCATGCTGCGGGCTGTCGTCGCGGTGGCGACGCTGGCGCGCATCCGGTCGGCCTGGGCGTGCAGGGCGGCGGCCTTGCGTTCGGCATTGGCCCGCTCGCGGGCGCGGCGGCGTTCGTCGGCCGCGCGCTGGGTGAGATAGGCCTGCCAGCCGGTGTTGTGGATGTCGATGGTGGCGCGGGTCGGGTCCAGGTGGAAGACCCGGTTGACGGTCTCCTCCACCAGCTCCAGGTCGTGGCTGATCAGTACCAGCCCGCCCTGGTGGGTGGCGAGGAAGCCGCGCAGCCAGCCGACCGAGTCGGCGTCCAGGTGGTTGGTGGGCTCGTCCAGCAGCAGGGTGCCGTGCTCGGCGAACAGGATGCGGGCCAGCTCGACCCGGCGCCGCTGGCCGCCGGAGAGGGTGCCGACGGAGGAGTCCATGACCCGGGCGGGCAGCCCGAGTCCGGCCGCGACCCGGGCGGCCTCGGCCTCGGCGCCGTAGCCGCCCCGGGACTGGAACCGGGCCTCGGCCCGGGTGTAGGCGTCCATCGCCCGGCGCTCCTCCACCGGGGAGCCGGCCCGGGCCATCGCCTCCTCGGCGGCGCGCAACGCGCGGACGGCGGTGTCCAGACCGCGGGCGGACAGGATGCGGTCGGTGACGGTGACGGCCGGGTCGGCAGCGCGGGAGTCCTGGGGGAGGTAGCCGACCGGCCCGGTGCGGGTGACCGTCCCGGCGGCGGGTGGCAGTTGCCCGGCGAGGGTGGCGAGCAGGGTGGTCTTGCCGGCGCCGTTGCGGCCGACCAGGCCGATCCGGTCGCCGGGGGCGATGTGGAGGGTGACGTCGGACAGCAGCAGACGGGCGCCGACGCGCACGTCGACACCACGGGTGGTGATCATGGGATAACGCTCCGAAACAGCTAACGGACACACGGGTGGCGTGGAGGTGGGTCCGTCGGCTAGGAAATTCGGGGCGTAGACATGCGGGCCAGGCTAGCGGCCCGCCGAAACGGCCGCATCCGAATTCAAGTACCCAACGCCGTGGGCCAACAGCACCAGCACACGGCCGCGTTGTCACCCGCACGAGCTACCCGGCCCAGAGGCGCAACTGAGCCTGACGAGGCTGGTCGATTCCGGCCAGTACGGCTGTTCGCCTCATGTCGTCCGGCTTTGAACGGGGCGGGGAGCGCGGTGTGCGCGCAGGCCTTCGGCCGGCCACCGTGGCACGAGCCCGACCCTGCGGCGGACGACCACCTGCTCCGGCTGAGCCGTGACGTCACCAGGCCGGGATTCACCGCAGCGGCTGCCCTGGATCCCCAGGACCGCCTCATCGGCTTCGCCACTGCGTGGATCACCCCGTGGCCGTTCCCCTTCGACCGCTGCCACCCCCATGCCCTCAGCGGTCCCGGTGAGCACCGAACCCACGAACTGCCGTGCAGGGCACACGCGAAGCGACACGTGACCCGGTGTCAGGCCCGGCCGGCCGTGGACTCCCGGACCTTCAGCGCCCAGTCGTGCCACCGCACGGCTCCGGGCTCGGCCGATCCTGCCAGCAGATCGCTGAGCAGGGCCGCGCACGCGCGCCCGTACTCCGACGGGCGCAGGTCGACCGCGGTGACCTGGGGGCCTGAGCCGCGCGCCGCCGCTCCGTCGACGCAGGCCGCCACCAGGAGGTCCGTCCCGACCTGCCGGCCCGCCCGTGCCGCGGCCGCCAGCACGCCGGGAACCGCACCGTCGGGGGCGCACACCACCGCGTCCGCACCCGAGGCCCCGCCGATCAGGTCGGCCGTGGCCGCCTCGGCCTCGACCGGCGTTGCCGCGAACGGCACCGTCCGCACGGCCACCTCGACGCCCTCGCGTCGGCTCCAGGCACCAGCGGCCGCCCGGAGTGCGGAGGCCCAGTCGGAGCCGGGGCCGGGAACGAGCAGGGCCGGTCGCCGGGCGCCGCGCTCCGCGAGGTGGTCCAGCAGTGCGACCAGCGAGGCGGCGTTGTCGCACACCACGGCACCGCTCGGTGCGACGCCCCCGCCGAGGTAGCGTTCGCCCGTGACCACCGGGACGCCCGCGCCCAGCAGGTCAGGAACCTCCGGGTCGTCGACCTCCGGGTCGATCACCAGCAGACCGTCCACCCGGGCGGCGAGCCCGCCGCCGGCCGCCGTGCCGGGTGCGAGCAGGACGAGGTCCAGCCCGTCCTCCCTGGCCCGCTCGACCGCGCCGAACGCCAGGTTCATGTAGTAGTCGAGGCGGGTCGCCGTACGCGGCAGGTGCAGTCCGATCGCGCCGGTGCCGGCACGGCGCAGGCTGCGCGCCGCGGTGTTCGGCCGGTAGCCGAGTTCCCGGGCCACGTCCTGGACACGCTCGCGGGTGGTCTCGGAGACCCGGCCGGAGCCGCCGAGCGCGTTGGAGGCGGTGCTCTTGGACACCCCGGCCGCCCGGGCCACGTCGATCAGGGTCACGGAGCGGCTGGTCACAGCCCGGAAGTCTAGACGCAGCCCCGCCTCGCTCTGCCCCTCCGGTTCGCGCTCCCTTGCTGGAACGTTCCAGCAATGCTTACGATGCGCCTGCTGGAACGTTCCAGCAACGGCTGCCGACTTGACCGGCCAGTGCGACGGGAAGGGTGCCCGCCGTGTACGAGCGATCGGTCCGACGCCCGGCAGTTCGCCCTGTCCGACCCGACCACCTGGGAGACACCCGCATGACGCGCGGATTCGATGTTGTGGAGACCGGTATCGCCGACCTTCGCGCGGCGCTGGAGAGGGGCGAGACCACCGCAGTCGGGCTGCTCGACGCCTACCTCGCACGGATCGACGCCTACGACCGGCCCGGCACCGCCACCGCGCTCAACGCGATGGTCGTGATGAATCCGGACGCCCGCACCGAGGCCGAGGCCTCCGACGCCCGCCGCGCCCGCGGCGAGACGCTCGGCCCCCTCGACGGCATCCCCTACACCGCGAAGGACAGCTACCTCGCCAAGGGCCTGACCGCCGCCGCCGGTTCGCCGGCGTTCGAGCACCTCGTCGCCCAGCGCGACGCCTTCGCCATCGAGCGGCTGCGCGCCGCCGGTGCCGTGCTCATCGGCCTCACCAACATGCCTCCGATGGCGAACGGCGGCATGCAGCGCGGCGTCTACGGCCGCGCCGAAAGCCCCTACAGCGCCGACTGGCTCACCAGCGCCTACGGCTCCGGCTCCTCCAACGGCTCGGGTACCGCGACGGCGGCCTCGTTCGGCGCGTTCGGCCTCGGCGAGGAGACCTGGTCCTCGGGCCGGGCGCCCGCCTCGAACAACGCCCTGTGCGCCTACACCCCCAGCCGGGGCGTGATCTCGGTGCGCGGCAACTGGCCGCTCGTACCGACCATGGACGTCGTGGTCCCGCACACCCGCACCATGGCCGACCTCCTCGAACTTCTCGACGTCGTCGTCGCCGACGACCCGGACACCCGCGGCGACCTGTGGCGCGCACAGCCGTGGGTGCCGCTGCCCGCCGCCTCCCAGGTCCGTCCCACCTCGTACCCGGCGCTGGCCCCCGCCGACGCGGCGGCGGCACGCGCCACGCTCGCCGGCAAGCGCGTCGGCGTACCCAGGATGTACATCAACGCCGACCCCGACGCCGGAACGAACCCCGAGGGCGGCATCGGCGGCCAGACCGGGCAGCGCGTCGACACCCGCCCCTCGGTCATCGCCCTGTGGCAGGCTGCCCGCCGCGACCTGGAGGCGGCCGGCGCCGAGGTCGTCGAGGTCGACTTCCCCGTGGTGACCAACTACGAGGCCGACCGGCCCGGCGCGCCCTCCCTGCTCACCCGGGGGCTGGTCAGCCGCGATTTCCTCACCGTCGAGATCGAGGACCTGTCCGCCTGGGCGTGGGACGACTTCCTGCGCGCGAACGGCGACCCCGAGCTCACCACCCTGTCCGAGGTCGACGGCGACCGCATCTGGCCCCAGCAACAGGGTGAACTCCCTGGCCGCTACGCCGGGTTCGACGACTCGATCGGCGACTACCCGCGCTTCGTGCGCGAGCGCCCGTACGCGTCCTTCACCGACATGCCGCACCTCGAACGGGGACTGCGCGGACTCGAAGAGACCCGCCGGATCGACCTGGAGGACTGGATGAACGAACTCGACCTGGACGCCGTGGTCTTTCCCACGGCCGCCGACGTCGCCCCGGCCGACATGGACGTCAACGAAGCCTCCGCCGACCTCGGCTGGCGCAACGGCGTCTGGGTCGCCAACGGCAACCTGGTGCCCCGCCACCTCGGCATCCCGACGGTGACCGTACCCATGGGCACCATGGCGGACACCGGCATGCCCGTCGGGCTGACCTTCGCGGGCCGCGCCTACGACGACAACGCCCTGCTGACTCTTGCCACGGCCTTCGAGGCGACAGGCAGCCGGCGGACGGTGCCACCCCGCACGCCGCGGCTCTCGGCGGAGTGACAAGGGCGGCGCGCGGCACCGCCCTCCGTGGTGCCGCGCGCGCTGCCGTTGTGACCGGGGTGGGCGACCGGTGCCTTGAGCGAACCCGTCCCCGGGTCGGCCCCGGCCCGCGCTCTCAGGGGCGGTACCGGGACCAGAGCTGGCCGTGTTCAGTTCGGGACGGGGCTTGCGGCCGGGCGGTGGTCCGTGAGCGACGCTGCGTCGGAGCGCCCGAGTGTGAGGAGGGTGTCGGCGTGGGCCGTCACCAGGGGCAGGTCGTGGCTGACGAGGACGACGGCGAGGCCCTGGTCGGTCCGTAGGCTTCGCAGGAGTTCCATGATGTCGTCGGCGGTGTCGGCGTCGAGGGCAGAGGTGACCTCGTCGCAGAGCAGGACGTCGGGTTCGGCGGCCAGGGCCCGGGCGATGGAGACGCGCTGACGCTGCCCGCCGGAGAGTTCGTGGGGGTGGCGCTCGGCGTGACCGGGTGTGAGGCCGACGGCGGTGAGCAGTTCGGCGACGCGGGCGCCGCACCGGTCGGCGGGTCGTGCGAAGTGGAGCTTCAGGGGGCGCGTGAGGGCGGCGCCGACGGTGTGGGCAGGGTTGAGGGCGCCGAGCGGGTTCTGCGGGACAAGTTGGATGCGGCGGCGCTGGTCGCGGGTGCGCCGCCGGTAGGAGGGGGCCAGGGGCTCGCCGCCGAGGCTGATGCTTCCGGCTTCGGGTCGGTGGAGGCCGGCCAGGGTGCGTAGCAGCGTGCTCTTGCCGCACCCCGATGGGCCGGTGATCCCGGTCAGCGTGCCGGGCTGCAGCGCGAGGTCGAGGCCGGCGAGGACCTGGTGGCGCGTCCGGCCGGTGCCGACCCGGGCGTCGAGTGCCGTCACCTCGATGACAGGCTCCGGCCCGGCGGAAGCCCGAATCGGTGCGGGCGCCGTCGGCGTTGCGGGCGCCGTCGGCGTTGCCGGCGTGCTCGGGGTCGTGACCGGACGAGCCGGCCACAGCGCGAGGACGTCGTCGGCGCAGCGGGCGACGAAGTCGGAGTCGTGGCTGGTGAGGGCGATGGCGGGGCCGTCACGGTCGGCGATGTCTCGGAGCAGGTCGGCGATGTCGTCGCGCAGGGCTGTGTCGAGGCCCGCGGTGGGTTCGTCGAGAAGGAGGATCGCGGGGCGGCGGGCGAGGGCACGGGCGAGGGCGACGCGCCGCTGCTGTCCGCCGGAGAGACTCGCGGTTCGGCGGTGTTCGAGTCCTTCGTCGACCGGCAGCCGGACGACGCGCAGCAGGTCCGGTACCGGGGTTCGGCGGCGCTGCGGGGAGGTCTCGCCGATGAGCCGGTCGACGCGCATGCGGGGGTTGAGTCCGGAGCCCGGGTCCTGGCCGACGAAGGCGAGTTTGTGCCGGCGCAGCCGGCGCAGTTCCTCGGCCGGGAGGGCGAGGATGTCGTGGCCGAGGACGGTGAGGCTTCCCGCGGTTACGCGCGCGCCGGGCGGGAGGGCGCCGACGAGGGCGCGCAGCAGAGTGGTCTTGCCGGCACCGGAGGGCCCGGTGATGGCGGTGATGCGGCCGGGTGCGAGGGTGAGCGTGGCGTCGGTGAGCAGCGGGGCGTCTCCGAGGGTGACGGACAGACCGGCGGCACGGGTGGCGGGGTCGGTGGTGCTCACAGCGGGGTCTCCGGGGTGGGCCGGGCGGGGGCGAGGGCTTCGGCGGCGAGGTTGACGCTGATGGCGAGCAGGCCGATGGCGAGGCAGGGGGCGCCGACGGCCCAGGGGTTGAGGGTGATGCCGGCGGCGTTCTCGCGGATCATCAGCGCCCAGTCGGCTTCCGGGGGTTGGGGGCCGAGTTGGAGGAAGGCGGCGACGGAGACGATGTAGATGCCTTCGACGAAGCGCAGGCCGAACAGGGCGAGGACGGTGGAGCGCAGGTTGGGCAGGACCTCGTGGACGGTGAGGTGCCAGAGGTTGTCGCCGCCCGCTGCCGCGGCTTCGACGAAGCCGGTGGTGGCGATGGGGGCGGCCGCGGCGGCGGCGATCCGCACTGCGTAGGGGATGCCGAGGATGATGGCGGCGGCCGCGACGGCGAGGCGGCCGCCCCCGGGCCAGGCCAGGGCGATGAGCATGATGGCGAGGACGGACGGCAGCAGGATCGTCAGGTCCGCGGCGCGTTCGATCCATCGGCCGAGGGCCGGACGCAGAACCGCGAGGATGCCGATGGCGGTGGCCGCCGCGGTGACGACCAGGGCGATGGCCAGAGCGGTGGCGATCAACGGTGCGCCGCCGGTCAGCAGGCGGCTGAGGACATCGCGGCCGAGTTGGTCGCCGCCGAGCGGTGCGTCGCCGCCCGCTTCGGCGTAGGGGAAGGTGACCGGGGTGTCGATCGGGTGCGGGGCGAGGAGCGGCCCGGCGAGTGCGAGGGCGACGAGGGCGAGTGCGGGGACGGCGCGGATGAACACCCGTCGCTTCCGTCGGGTGGTGGGCGAGGGGGCCGCTGTCGGGGCGTCGGCGGTCATCGTCGCTCTTCTCCGAGGGTGGTGGTGCGGACGAGGTCGGCGAGCAGCAGGAGCAGACTGATGGCGGCGCCGGCCGCGGCCACGACTCCGGCGACCAGCGGGGTGTCGCGGTCGGTGATCGCTCCGGCCAGGATGGCGCCGATGCCGGGGTAGTTGAAGAGGGTCTCGACGACGACGGTGCCGCCGAGGAGCATGCCGGCGGAGGTGGCGATGCCGACGGCGATGGCGGGCAGGGCGCCGGGGAGCATGTGATGGCTGAGGATGCGGCGGCGGGGCAGGCCGTCGAGGACGGCGGCCTGGACGTGCGGCAGGGCGGCCTGGTCGGCGAGTGCTCCGCGCACGATGCGGGTGTTCCAGCCGATCTGGGGGACCGCCAGGGAGAGCAGTGGCAGGACGATCATGGCCCACGACTCGGGTCTGCCGTCCGGGCCGGTGAGGGTGACGGCGGGCAGCCAGCCGGTCCACTGGGACAGCAGCAGGAGCAGGGCGACGGAGACGACGAACTCCGGGAGGGCGAACGCGGCGGTGGACAGGGCGTCGACGGCGCGGTCGACGCGCCCGCTGGGGCGCAGCGCGGCCCAGCCTCCGAGGGCGAGGGCGCCGACGGTGCTCAGTGCGAGGGCGAGGCCGCCGAGCAGGAGGGTGTTGGGGAAGGGGCCGGCCAGGACGTCGGTGACGTGCTGGCCGCGTGCGGTGGTGCCGAGGTCACCGGTGGGCAGGCCGGTCATCCAGTCCCAGAAGCGCTCGGCCACCGGGCGGTCGAGGCCCATGGCGGTGCGTCGGGCGGCGAGGTCGGCGGCGGTGACGCCCCGGTCGGAGCTCGCGCCGGCGGCGTCGCCGGGCAGGAGCTCGATGGCCGTGAAGACGGCAGCCAGCAGGACGACCAGCATCACGAGTCGCCGGACGGCCTGCCGGGCGACCCGGCCCGCACTGGGCAGGATGCGGGCCGGGAGGCTGCGCGGCGCGCGGGCACCGGCCGGTTGGAGCGTGGTCAACGCGCCAGCCAGGTCTTCTCGAGCTGGACGCGGCCGTAGCCGGGGAGCTTGGGCAGGTCGCGGACGGCCGCGCCGGCGAGGTCGATGCCGTCGGCCATGCCCCACAGCAGGTAGCCGGACTTGGCGAACTCGATCTCCTGGAGCTGGTGCAGCAGCTTGTCGCGCTCGACGGCGTCGGCGGTGCCCATGGCCTTGCGGTAGGTCTCGTCGAAGCTCGGCTCGTTCCAGCCGGACTCGTTCTGGCCGGCGTCCGAGAGCATCGTCTTGGAGGCGAAGAAGACCACCGAGTCGTTGGTGCCCCAGTACGTGGTGTAGAGCGTGCCCTTGAGCCAGGTGGAGTCCCAGAACACCTTGGAGTCCTGCTTCACGACGTTGATCTTCACCCCGGCCTCGCGGACCTGGGTGGCGAACAGCGTCGCGGACTCTGCCAGGCCGGCGATGTCCTCGGTGGTGACCAGGTCGTAGGTCTTCGAGGTGTCGAAGCCGGCGTCGGCGAGCAGTTGCCTGGCCTTGGCCAGGTTCCGGGTGCGCTGCGGGATGTCCTTGGCGAAGGCGGGGTCGCCGGTGCCGAGGATGTCGTTGCCGACGCTTCCGTAGCCGGAGAGGGCCTGCTTGACCATGGCGTCGCGGTCGACGGCGAGCTTGAGGGCCTCGCGCACCCGTACGTCGGCGAACGGACCGTCGGCGGTGCGCATGACGATGGGCATCGCCATGTCGTTGGGGCGCCGGACGACCCGGACGTCCTTGCGGGCCTCCGCGGTACGGGCGGCGACGGCGCCGGCGTTGGACGCGACGTCGATCTGCCCGGCGAGCAGGGCGTTGGCCATGGCCTGGGGGCTCTCGAAGAGGCGCACCTCGACGGCGTCCAACAGGACCTTGCCGCCGTACCAGTTGTCGTTGCGCACCAGACGGGCGTTGCCGTCGCGGTACCAGTCGAGCTTGAAGGGGCCGGTGCCGGGCGCACCCGCGATTGCGTCGTCCTTGGTGTCCTTCTTGAGGACGAAGGTGGTCAGACGGGTCAGCAGCGGCAGGTCGGCGTTGGCGTAGTCGGAGACCAGGACGACGGTCTTGGCATCCTCGGCCGTGATGCCCTCGGGCTGGATACCGGGCAGGCGGCTCTTGCCGGCCGGGGTGTTGCGCAGGCGCTTGAGCGACCAGACGACGTCGTCGGCGGTGACCGGGGTGCCGTCGTGGAAGGTGGCGCCGTCGGCCAGGGTGAAGCGCCAGGTCTTCAGGTCGTCGGACGGCTTCCAGGAGGCGGCCAGGCGGGGAGCGGTGTTGGTCCTGTCCCCGGGTATCGCGAGCGTGTCGTAGATCAGGCTGATGATGAGGTAGTCGCTCTCATTGGCCTGGGTGCCGTGCGGGTCCCGGGTGACGGCGGAGGCCTTGCCGAGGGCACCGATCTTCAACGTCCCTCCGGGGTGGGGCTGTTGCCCGGTTCCGCCGGAGGGTGCGGCCTCATTGGCGCCATCCTTGCCGCCACCGCAGGCGGCGAGCATGCCGATCGCTCCGGCTCCGGCTCCGGCCCACAGCAGCTGTCGTCTGGTGACGCCCACGTTCGATCCTCGTCTCGAGTCCGTACTCAATTTGCTTAGGGTTACCTACCCTAAATTCGAGACGCGTCGCAAGCCGTTCGACGGGGCGCACCCAACTTCCAGCCATGCGCCCTCACCTCCAACTTGCGCCAAGGACAGGGAAGTTACCCCTGTGCGGACCGTGCACCGCCACCCGAATCCGCGACCACGTAAATATGGACATCCAGTCAGGTAAGGCTTGCCTAACTTCTAAGTCATTGCTACGTTTCCTGTCGTCCGGCCGTTCGAACCGACCCGGACCGATGCCCCACGCCCAGCTCCCGTCGCCGTCCCACACCGGCGCGGTGATGCCACGTGCCCGCACCCAGTGCTCCTTCTCCTCTCCTGTCCCCGGAAGGTCCCACCGTGCCCACCCGCCCTGCCCCGGTACGCCGTCTCGACGCCGCTGCCGTCGCGGAACTCACCACCACCGCCGCCAAGCTGCTGGCCTTCCACGGCTCCGCGACCAGCCCCGCCCTGCTGGCCGACCTGCCCGTGATGTGCGCCCAGCTCAGCGAGCCGCTGCGCCACCGGCTGCGTCCGGTCGACACCGCCGACGGCCTGTTCGTGCTGCGCGGCCTGGAGATCGACGACACCGACCTCGGCCCCACGCCCGGCCACTGGTCGACCGTCGGTGACGCCGGCGCGCTCTGGGACGTGGTGCTGCTGCTCGTCTCCACGCTGATGGGCACCCCGATCGCGTGGGACGGCCAGCAGGAGGGCAGGTTCGTGCACAACATCGTGCCCTCCCCCGGCCACGAGAGCGAGCAGACCGGCGCCTCCAGCTCCGTCCTGCTCACCCCGCACACCGAGGACGCCTTCCACCCGGGCCGCGCGCACCTGTTGCTGCTGTGCTGCATGCGCAACCACGACGCCATCGCCACCACCGCGGCCAGCGTGCGCCTCGCCGACCTGTCCGACGCCGATGTCGAGCAGCTGAAGCGGCCCGTCGCGCCGATCCTGCCCGACGACGCCTACGAGCAGGCCCGGAAGTTCGGCGGCCGGCCCGCGCCGGTGCCCACCCTGTTCGAGACGCCCGAGGGTCTGACGATGCGCTACGACCCTGCCTACACCCCGTTGGAGGAAGCGGACGAGGCGTGGCGCGACGCATACGGGCGCCTCGGTGAGGAACTCGCCCGAGTCTCGGTCGCGGTGAGCCTGGAGCCGGGAGACGTCCTGATCGTCGACAACGACCTCGTCGTCCACGGCCGCGTACCGTTCCAGGCCCGCTACGACGGCACCGACCGCTGGCTCAAGCGTGCCTCCGTCCGCGTCGAGCACCGCCCCACCCGCCCGGCCGCCGAGAACGACGAACACGGCTACGGCCAGGCCGCCCTCACCGCCTGGGCCGCCTGAACCACCAACTGCCGCCGCCCCACCACACCTCGAAAGGGCACCCTCATGGACCGGGACGACACCACCCTGCGCGTACTGTCCACCAGCGACCTCGCCGGCCTGGACATCACCCTCGCCGACGTCGTCGACACCGTCGAACAGGCCTACCGCACCCTCGCCGCCGGGCAGTCCGAAAACCCGCGCAAACTCACCGTCAGGCCCGCCGACGGCCACTCCGTCTCCTACGCCATGCTCGGCCGCGACGGCGTGCGCAACGTCGTCGCCATCAAAACCTCCTACAAGCACGGCCTCGACGAGAGCCGCGAGAACCAGCACTACTACACGACGCTGACCATCTACGACGACGTCACCGGCCTGCCCGTCGCCATGATGGACTGCTCCCGCATCGGTTCCCTGCGCACCCCGGCCGTCTCCGCCCTGCTGGCCCGCGAGTGCGCCGCCCCCGACGCGTCGACCGCGCTCGTCATCGGCACCGGCACCCAGGGCCGCCTCGCCCTGCCGTTCCTGCTCACCACCCTGCCCGAGCTGGAGCGCCTCCTGCTGTCCGGCACCCACCCCGACGGCATCGCCGCGGTCCGAACCGAACTCGCCCGGCACTTCCCCGACCGGGAGATCGAACTGGTCACCGACCTCAAGGCCGCCGCCCGCGACGCCGACGTCATCGTCGCCACCGCCGGCGGACACACCCCGGCCGCCGTCGAGGCCGACTGGCTCAAGCCAGGTGCGGTGGCGATTCTCGTCGGCCACGGCCTCGCTCCCTCCACCCTCCACCGGGCGGACCGGGTGATCGCCACCAGCGAGGCCCAGATGCGCGTCACCGGCACCGACATGGCCGACGCGGACGGCAACCTCCCGGCCGTCGACCTGGAGCTGCCCGTCATCATCTCCGGCGTCTCCAGGGCCCGAACCGCCCCCGAGCAGCGGATCTTCGCCTACAACAGCGGACTCGTCGTCACCGACATCGCGCTGGGTCACCGCTTCGCCCAGCTCGCCGCCGACCAGAACCTCGGCGCCGAGGTGGCCCTGTGGCGCTGACCCTGCCCGCCCACTTGGACCCGCTCACCGACCGGATCCACGGCAGCGGCCTGCTCCACGAACTCGCCCATGGCCTCCGGGGCCCCTTCCACTACCTGCTGCCCGAGCGGTTCGACGCCAATCTCGCCGCCTTCCGCGCCGCCTTGGCCGACGCCGAGGTGGAAGGCCGGGTCTACTACGCGAAGAAGGCCAACAAGGCCTCCGTGTTCGTGGAGCGCTGCGCCGCAGTCGGCGCCGGAGTCGACGTCGCTTCGCTCGGCGAACTGCGCGACGCGCTCGGCCACGGCGTGCGCGGCGAGGACCTCGTCGTCACCGGCCCCGCCAAGTCCGAGCAACTGCTGCGCGTCGCCGCCCAGCAGGGCGCACTGATCGCCGTCGACGCCCTCGACGAACTGGAGCGCCTGCTCGGCCTCGGCGGCAACCGCCCCGTCCGGGTCCTGCTGCGCCGGTACCCACCGGCCCAGCCGCGCAGCAGGTTCGGCCTGAACGACGCGCAGCTGCACCAGGCGTTGGAGCGCTGCGTCGCCGCCGGGGACACCGTACGGATGGAGGGCCTCAGCTTCCACCTCTCCGGCTACGCGATCCAGCCGCGCGCCGACCTCGCCGGAGAGCTCGTCGAGCTCTGCCTCAAGGCTCGGTCGTCGGGCCTGCGGGCGGACCGGATCAGCATCGGCGGCGGCTTCCCCGTCGACTACGTCGCCGCCGATGCCTGGGACGCCTTCCTCGCCGAACAGGGGCCCGGGCACTACCACGGCGAGAGGTCCTTCGCCGCAGGCGACTTCTACCCTTACCACTCCCCCGCCGCCGGCGCGGACGCGCTTCGGGCGATCCTCTCCGCCAGCCCCGGCGGTACCGGTCCGAACCTTGCCGAGCGGCTGCGGCAGGCCGGCGTGATGCTCCTGCTGGAGCCCGGCCGCGCCCTGCTGGACCGCGCCGGCTCGTCGGTGTTCCCCGTCCAGGGCGTCAAGGACCGCTCCGGGTACGGGATCATCACCGTGGACGGCACCAGCCTCAGCCTGTCCGAGCAGTGGTTCAACAGCGAGTACCTGCCCGACCCGGTCCTGCTCCGCGACCGCACCGGCGGCACCGACCACACCGACCGCCCGTACCCGGCGTGCGTCGGCGGGACCTCCTGCCTGGACTCCGACCTGCTGACTTGGCGCAAGATCGCCTTCCCCGCCCGGCCCCGCGTCGGCGACCTGCTCGTCTACCCCAACACCGCCGGCTACCAGATGGACTCCAACGAGTCCCCCTTCCACGAGCTCCCGCTGCCGCCGAAGGTCGTCGTCGACCACCACGGCGACCGCCCGCGCTGGCACCTCGACCGCTGACCCCCGCCCCGCCGTCCCCACGGAGCCCCACCATGACCGACGCCCTGAACCGCCCCCCGGTGGTCAGCCGGATGTCCGACCTCATCGGCTGCACCCCGCTGTTCGAACTCGCCCGCGCCGACACCGGCGCCCGGCTCCTCCTCAAGCTGGAGATGTTCAACCCCACCGGTAGTGCCAAGATCCGCATGGCCCGCCAGATGGTCCTCGACGCCGAGGAGCGCGGCGACCTGCGCGAGGGCGGTCACATCATCGAGTCCACCTCCGGCAACACCGGCCTGGGCCTGGCCGTGGTCGCCGCCGAACGCGGCTACCGCTTCACCGCCGTCGTCGACAACCACGCCGCCGCCGACAAACTGCGCGGCATGAAGGCGATGGGCACCGAACTCGTCCACGTCGACGCCGACACCGACGGCGAGGAACTCCACACCGCGGCCCGCGAGGAACTCGCCGAGGAGATGGCCCGCGGCAAGGACAACACCTTCTTCACCGAGCAGCACAACAACCCCAGCAACGCGGTCGGCTACTACGCCGTCGGCCGCGAGATCGCCCAGGCCCTCGACAACCGGGTCGACGTGCTGATCGGCGCGGTCGGCACCGGCGGCGGACTGTGCGGGACCGCCCGCGAGCTCAAGAAGTCCGTGCCCGACGTCGCCGTCGTGGGCGTCGAGCCGAAGGGTTCGATCGCCTTCGGGCCGCCCGCCCACGACTACTACCAGTCCGGCACCGGCACCCCGGAGGGAGCCACCATCGGGCTGCTGGTCGACTACGACCTCATCGACGAGGGAGTGAAGGTCGGCGACATCGAAGCCTTCGCAACCGCCCGCGTCGTCGCCCGCCGAACCGGCCTGCTCATCGGCGGCTCCGCCGGGGGCGTCGTCCACGAGGCCCTGAACCGCCTGCAGACCCTGGCGCCGGATGCCGTTATGGTCGCCTTCATCAACGACGGTGGCGAGAAGTACATGGACACCGTCTTCAACGATGACTGGATGAACGCCCGCGCACTGCTCGACGAGGCCGTGGAGGCCGACATCGACGAGACGCTCACCAAAGTCCGCAGGCCCTGACTTCCGAGAAACGTGACACCCACGATGCAGCAGCTAGCCACTCTCGCCCGCGACAGCCGCGCACTCGCCGCCCTCGCCGTCCCGCTCGCCCTCACCCAGCTCGCCCAGGTCGCCCTCACCACCACCGACACCATCATGATGGGCGTCCTCGGGACCGAGGCCCTGGCGGCCGGCGGCCTCGCGCTGGTCATCTTCAACCAGCTGCGGACCATGGGCGTCGGGCTCGTCACCTCCGTCGGCAACCAGGTCGCGGCAGCCGCGGCCCGCGCCGAACGGGCCCAGGGCTCCAAGGACGAGAGCACGGGCGACGACGACGTACGAGACCTGGTGCGGGCGGCAATGGCGGCCGCCACGCTCGCCGGCCTCGCCGGCGCCGTCCTGATGGTCCTCATCGGCCAGGCCGCAACCTGGCTCGGTCAGGACGCCGCCGTCGCCCACCGCGCTCAGGGCATGCTCGCCGCGCTGGCGCCGGGTCTGCTGCCCTGCCTCTGGTTCCAGGCGATCCGTCAGTTCACCGTCGGCATGCGCCGCCCCCAGGCGCTGCTGCAGATCACCATCGCCTCCGTCGCCGTCAACGCCGGGCTCAACTGGATTTTCATCCACGGCACCTGGGGCATGCCCAAGCTCGGCCTCACCGGCATCGGCGTCGCCACCAGCAGCGTCTACCTGCTCTCCTTCCTCGCCCTCTACGGCTCCGCCCGCCGCGACCCGCAGCTGGCGCCGCTGCTGAGCCTGGACTTCTGGCGTGCCGACGCGGCCACCGTACGCCGCCTGCTCGGCCTCGGTGCCCCGATCGCCGCCACCTACGGCTCCGAGGCCGGATTCTTCTCCGTCACCGCACTGCTCGCCGGCAGCTTCGGCGCCGCCGCGCTCGCCGCCCACACCGCCGTCAACCAGCTGATCTACATCGTCTTCCAGGTCGCTGTCGGCCTCTCGCACGCGGCGTCCATCAACGTCAGTCGGGAGCTCGCCCTCGGCGAGTACGCCGTCGCCCGCCGGATCAAGAACACCGCCCTCGCCTGCGGCGCCGTCGTCACCACCCTCGTCGGCATTGCCTACCTCGTCGTCCCCGACCTCGTCCTGCGGCCCTACTTCGACGCCGGCTCGGCGGCCGACCAGCAGGGACTGGAGATCGCCACCGGCCTGCTGGCCGTCGTCGCCGTCCTACAGTTCTTCGACTGCGCCCAGAACATCGGCGTCGGCCTGTTGCGCGGCCTCGACGACACCAGGAGCGGCTTCCGCATCACCCTCATCGGCTACTGGCTCGTCGGCCTGCCCGCGGCCTGGCTGCTCGCCTACCCCCTCGGCGGCGAGACGCGCGGCCTCTGGCTCGGCCTGCTCATCGGTCTCGCCACCACCGCCGTCCTCCTCCTGCGCCGCTACGGCCTCGCCCTCGCCGCCAAGGCCGCCACCATTCCCGAAGCGGCCGTCGCCGGCTGATCCGGCTCCCCGGGGGACCGGGCCCCAGGAGGTCCGGTCCCCGGAAAGCACGGTTCCCGACACCCACCACCCGTCCCCGCCGGCCGCCCGCGAGACCGAGCTTCCCCTCCACCTCACCGGCTGCCCCCGGACCTGGCCGCCGCACTCACAGACCGTCTCGGCGCCCGCGAGCCACTCGACCTCGTCCGGGTCGTGCCCTGCGCCCGGACCGACACGGCATCGCACTGCGCTGAGACACACGCGCACCCACAGGGCGTGCGCCTTCCGTTCCGGACCCGGCATCGGCGCGGTCCTTCTCCGCCGTGACCCAGACGGTGAGGCGATCCACCGAGTCCTCGGCTACCTGGTCCGCCTGACCACGACGTGCCGCCTACACAGACAACCCCACCTGCACCAAGGCGGACGGAAACGGTACCCAGAGATCCGGCTCTACCTTCGAGAAGGGTTGAGATCAGTCTTGAACGTGGATACTTCGAGTGATGCGCCCGTGTTGGGCGACGTGCTGCTCGGCTTCTGGTCGGCCCGGGACCGCTTCCTGGAGGCGGGCTTGGCGACCAACCGCAGCGACCCGATCGGCGGCCTCGCGGAGTCTCTTGCCGCTGCAGCGTTTTGGCCGAGTGCCTCGGCGCGGGCGGCCTACGAGAGGGCGCGCGGCGTCCGCACTGGGATCGACCGCTCAGGCGAGTTCGGGCCGGCGCTCGGCTCCATGCCCGTGGCGGGGAACGGTCGTAGGAACTCACTGGCTGTCGAAATCGAACAGGGCTGAGGCCTGGGAGAGTGATCCACTGAGGGTGATGCGGCTGGTCGATTCCGACCAGGCATGCTGCTCGTTCGTCCGCTCGTAAATCGGCTGGGGAGGGCGGGGCCAAGAGCGCGCTCTGCCAGGGCTGGTGCGGAAAACTCGTTGCCCTGGAGCCCGTTAGCACTGGTAGAAAGGGGCATGGACGACAAGATCATTCCCCCGGTCGAGCGGATGCTCGCGGAACGCGCCTGCGAGCGCATCATCGTGGACTTCATCCACCGCCTCGACCTCGGTGACCCGAGCTCGGTGGCCGAGCTGTTCACCTCGGACGGCTTCTGGCACTGGCCCTACGGGGACCGGCGCATCGAGGGACGCGAGGCCCTGCGCCGCTACTTCGCCTCCCGCCCGGCGGACAGGCTGTCCCGTCGTCTGATGACAAACATCCTGGTCACGGTGGAGTCCGAGACGACGGCGCGGGCCGTCTCGTACCTGACGACGTACCGGGTCGACGGCTACGCGGGCGGAATGATCGAGCCCAGGCTCCCGGCCAACGTCGGCCACTACGAGGACACCTTCCGCAAGATCGACGGCGCCTGGCTCCTCGCCGGCCGCACCGTCTTCCTCCCCTTCGGCGCCGACACCGAGCGACTCCCCGCCCCGACTGCTTGACTTCCTCCCCGTGCTAAGGCACGGGGATTCCGGCCGCGCGTGCCGCGCAAGAACTTCGCCCCGTGCGTGCGCGCGTCGCCGGTGGTCGGCGCTTCACGGACCGCCTCGCGGCGAGGTCTCCACGCCCTGATGGGACTCGTCGGGCCGTGAGGGAGACTACGGTCCGTAGCCGCCAGTGGGTGAGCACTTTCACGCCCGGAGCCACTATGAGTTCGAGCCACGGGAACTCCCGCTTCGCCTCCACCAGCTCGATCGCGCCGCTTCGCGGCTCCGGCACAGCAAGAGCCAACCCCCAGCTGAAGCAGGGGGTCTGCGCTCAAGAATTCGGATCAAGTCAGCCTGTGGGGTGGGTGGCGGCGCGCCAGGACCGCCGCCGGGGGATGCTGCGGTCGAGGAATTCCTGCAAGGCGGTCGGGGTCCTGGGCCGGGGCTTCGGCGCGGGGGGCAGCTGAGAGCCGATGCGTTCGAGGTTGACCGCGATGGCAGTCAGGACGTGCTGGACGTGGGCCTTGTCATCGCTGCGGTAACGGCACTGGCGCATGCCGTGGCCGTTGACGAACTCGTTGATGGTGCTCTCAACTCCGGCCCGCAGGGAGTACCGCGACAGCCACTCCTGGGTCTGCTGCTCGGTCCGGGACTCGGACTGGATGTCCAGGAGTTCGCGGGGCAGGAAGGTCAGGACACGGCCGTCGCTGCGGGTGCAGGCTGCCTTGAGCGAGCACTGGCCGCAGTCCTTCTTGGAGAACTTCACCTGAAGGTAGGGCGTGCGATGGACGGGCGCTCCAGCAATGCCCGGCCAGTCTTGCCTGCCTGCAACTCGGCCTCCACGAACGGCCGGTCCTGGTACTGCTCGATCAACTGCCGTCCGTGCTCCGGAGAGCAGGCGGTGATGAATCTCTTGCCGTCGAGGCGCGGGTCGGTGCGGTGGGTGACCGAGGAGTCCCGCACGAGGGCGTGGTACTCGCTTCCGTCGGAGATCACCGTGCCGCACAGATCGCGGAGCTCCGGCAGGGCCTCGTCTTGCTCCTCGGTCTCGCTCACGCTCCATATCCACCCCGGCAGTGCCCTTTTCCCTGCTCAGACGGACCGAGCAGATCCGAAACCGGCACTGGATCACAAACTCATCAGCTCCGTCAACGAGGCGATCACCCGGATACCGGCGTCCACGGCACCGGAACCTCCGGAAGCCGAGCGGTCCAGCCAGATGGCCTGCAACCCTGCATCCCGCGCCCCGACCGCGTCCTTTTCGTAGTCATCACCCACGTAGGCCACCTCGGCGGGCGCCAACCCCAGGGCCTCGCAGCCCGCAAGGAAGATGCTCTCCGCCGGCTTGGCGGAACCGTGTTCTTGGGAGCAGACCAACGGCTCCGTAAAGTAACCGAGTAGCCCGATCGCATCCAGCTTCGCGCGCTGGTGCGCGGTCACCGAGTTCGAAACGACGCCGAGCCGGAATCGACCCGCCAACGCGCCCAGCGCCGGCTGAGCATCGTCGAACGCCCGCCGGCCCGCATCCCTCCGCAACGCATAGCTCGCGAACCACGCCGTAGCCGCCCCGTCCGTCAACTCAAGTGCGCCGACCACCCCGGCCTGTGCGAGAAATCGCCGTATCCGTGCGGCCTTCTGGGCGGCGAACGTCAACTCGCCGCTCAGGAACCGCGGGTACTCCTCCTCCCTGACTTCCCGCCACACACGCAGCGCCTCCGCTGGCGACGCGAACCGGTCGGAGAGCCCTTCGGCAACCAAGTGCTCGTGAAGACCGGCCTCCTCGGCCTCCTCGTACGCATACAGGGTCCCATCGACATCGAACAGCACTCCACGGACCGTCATACCGATCATTCTGGCGGGCAACACCGATCCGGACAGTCCCATGATCAAGAGTGACCTTCGACAACAGGCTCTCACCAGGGCTCGAATGCACTCCGGGACGTAAGCGACAGCCGCCGGGTAACGAGAGCACAGAGGTCAGGCCGTGTCGACCGGACACGGCCAGGCCTGGACCAGGCGAAGCGATCGTGTTCTGTCTGGTTGATCCGGACCGGCCAGTGACCGGGCGGTTCCTCGGCGGCGAAGAAGAACCCCCTGCTGGCGGGCAGCAAGGGGTTCTCGCGAGCCGGGTAGTCCAGGTGCCCGATGTACAGCGCGCTGGCGATGGCCAGCCCGGCCTCTTCCTGGACCTCACGTGCGAGAGCTTCGGCGAGGGATTCGCCGGTCTCGACGCCGCCGCCGGGCGGTTCCCAGCGACCGGCCCAGGAGTCCGAGGCCGTACGTCGGAGCATCAGGAGCCGACCGTGGCGGACGATGAGTGCACCCACACAGAAGGCGTCGTATCCGTCTACGCGTGCCAGGTCAATGAGCTCACGGTTCCTGCTGTCGGTGTTCCTCGCCACCGCCTGGCGCGGCGAGCTGACGAACACCGAGCCGGGCAAGCACCTCGCCGTCACCTGGACCCCGGCCGACGCGCTGCCGCTGCCGATGTTCCCGACCTCCCACGCTGCTCTGATCCTCTACCTGTCCGGGGGACGGGGCTTCTCCACCCACGGCTGGGACGGCGAGCCCTTCGACCCCCGCACCCTGGTCCGCATGTGAGAGCGGTGAGCCGACACCGCCGGCCTCCCCCAACCGCAGTTGTCGGCCGATGCCGGCACCCGGCTGCGCGCCATCGCCGGCGAACAGTCCGTCGAGGAGGAAGGAGTCGTCGTCTTCCCCGGCAGCACCGTCCCGTACGTCTACCGAACCGTGCACCGGCCGGATGGCGGAACCGACAAGTGTGCGGCGGCGGTCATACCGGTTCCGGGATTGAGGGGCTTCCGGACCCTCGGCACCTCAGGCCGGGATTGGAGGGCCGGGTCGGCGCCCGGTGCGGCCTCGTGCCGGTCCTGAGCGTGGCCGGAACGATGTCGACCATGATCAAAATCGCCAGAAGGGCCCCTGGCGCCCTATCAGCCGACCAGCCAACCCTTCATACCAACCACGTACCGAAAGGCGCTAGAAGGGGGCTTTCTGTAGGCCAATTTTCCGACATGGACATGCAATCGGGAGGGTTCGGCCCGCCCCGAGGCGCGGCAGCGGCCTCCTGGGCACCCCTGACCGCCGCCACCCAAACTCGAAGCCTGACAAACGGTCCAACGTACCGTCAGAACGACGACTCCTCGCTGCGCCCCTCGTCGCCGCCGGCGGCAGCCTTCTTGCGCTCCTCCCAGCCCGTCCAGAAGCGCTGCTCTCCCTCCCGCTGGGCGGCCACATCGGGAAGGACGTCAACGGCCTCGGCAAAGCGCCCCTGCCGAAACAGCAGTCCGGCCAGGTCGGTCGCGGCCCGCACGCCGGGCAGCGGGCGCAGGCGGGCGATGGACTCCCCCACCTGCCTGTCCTGGGCGAGCAGTCAGACGATGGTTACGGCCCGGGGAGCTATTCCTGGACGATGACGCGCTCTCCCTCGCCGGTGGGTTCCTCGAAGTTGGCGAAGTAGCGTTCCAGGAGTTCATCGGAGACGGTGACGCTGTTCGCGTCGTTCCGCTGGTTGCGGCTCGCCAGTCGGCGTCGCAGGGTTTCAAGATCGGCCTTGAGATGGATCAGTTCCCATCGGCATCCATGGGTCTCGATCGCGGCCTTGTAGCGGTCCCGGGTGGCCCGGCTCCAGAAGCTGTAGTCGATGACAACAGGGAGCTTCGCCTCCATCAAGCGGATCAGCTCTTCCCACAGCTCCCGCTCGACGGCGGACTTGAGGCGCTCGTACTCTGCCGGGTCGAGGTCGGCCCCGTCGCGACCGATGCGCTCCCACACCACCTCGTCGATCGACAGCCTGGTGTAGCCGCGGCCCTCAAGGGCCTGCGCGTAGGTGCTCTTGCCCGCGCCGGACAGGCCGCACATCATCACGACGACGCCGCGCTCCGTCCCGTCCAGATGCGGCAGGAGATCCACTTCTTCCACACAGGTGAAGCTAACGGACAGGCGGGCGGTCGCGCTCGGGATTTCCTCAGCGCCCACCTGCCTGGTCCTCGACTTCAAGGGCTCGCTGCGCGAGCGGCGCCGCGGGGACCGGCGCGCTGCCGGGGCCGACCCCTCTCGCAAGCCGGTGTTCGTGGACCGGCTCTCGGTCCCGTTGGTGCACCTGCGGTTGGGGCTGCCGCACGCGGCGCTCACCCAGTTGTACGGGGTCGACCGTTCCACCGTCTCCAGTGCAATCCGCGAAGTCCGGCCGCTGCCGACGGGCTGCGGCCTCGCTGTTCCCGACCGGCCCGGAACCGGTCGTACCCGCTCCGCCGGGGCCCGAACTCGGCAGGCAGGTCACGCCAAGGGCTGCCGACACGGAAGCGCCACATCACCCCCGGTCCAGGCCGGCGGGCGCTGGGTGGCCGAGCGCACGAGCTCCTGGATGAACAACTTCGGCAAGCTCCGCCGTTGCACCAAGCGACGAAGAACCGCAGTCGAGTTCTTCATCGCCCTGGCCAGCGTCATCGTCACCGTCCGCTGCCTGATCCGACGCGCCTGGACGCTCTACCGCTGGAACACCCGCCCAGCGCAGCCGCCGCATCCGGTGACCGCACTCGGCGGACGCAGACGGGCAGGAAGTCGTCCGGCACGGTGGGCGAGGAGCCTCGTCATGGTGGAGGACGCCTTCACATGGTCACCACAGGTACGCCGTCAGGGCGGTTGGCAAGCAGGGCCGCGATGTGGTCCGCGCAGCGCAGGGCCGCCGTGGCCATGGCGTTCCTGGTCATCCCGGCGACATGAGGGGTGAGCAGGGCGTTCGGCAGGCCGAAGAGCGGCGAGGCGAAGGCTGCGTGCTCGTGCTCGAAGGTGTCGATGGCGGCTGCCGCGAGCGGGTGTGCGGGGTCGCGCAGCGCATCGGCCAGCGCCTGCTCGTCAACGATCCCGCCCCGGGCAGTGTTCAGCAGGACCGACCCCGGACGCATCAGCGCAAGCTCCGCCCGCCCGACCATCCCTCGCGTCTGCGAAGTGAGCGGCAGGTGCAGCGAGACCACATCACTGGTCGCCAGCAGCGCGGTGAGGGAACGGGCCCGGGGCACCGATGCCTCGGGCGGTCGCCGCGAGAGGCCCTGGACCTCCATGCCCAGGGCGGTCGCCCGCTCGGCCAGTGCCAGGCCGATCCGCCCGAGCCCGACAATGCCGAGGGTCAGCTCCGACAGCTCTACCGCCGGTGCGACTGGTGCACGCCATCTGCCGCGGTGCGCGGCCTCGTTGTGTGCCGGGAGATCCCGGGTCAGGGCGAGGAGCTGGGCGAGAGCGAACTCGGCAACCGCATTCGCGTTGGACCCCGGGGTATGGGTGACGGCGACCCCGTGACGGGCTGCGGCCGCCAACTCGACGTGATCGGTGCCAGCCCCGGCCCGGCCGACCACACGAAGCCGGTTCGCGAGCTTCGCGTCCGTCGCCGCCGTGAGAAACGCCGCGCGCAGCGGCACACCGGCACGGGACTTGACCGCGTGGTAGCCGAGTCCGTCCCGGACAGTCTCGGCAAGCAGCGCGGGCTCGTCGAAGGCATCGAAATCGGTGAAGTCCACCCGGCCGGCCCAGGCGGTCCGCGCCCCGGCGCGATCGGTAACCCGCTGAAGATTCAGCGTGACGGCCAGCCCGTGGCCAAGCAGACGCTCCAGCTCCCGACCAAGCAACTCGCCAGGAGCCGCATCCAGCAGCAGGACTCGGGCTCGCTCCATGTGGCCCCCCTTTCCCCTTGCGTGGACCCTACTGCGGTCGAGGGACTGGTCACCGAGAGACCCCATGCCCAGCCCGATCCCGCACTTACTGGCGGACGCTCTTGACCACAATTCCTGACAACTGCTCGAACTGGCGGATCCGAGAGAGGCGCCGGGGCACTCGGACCGACGCGACTTTCGGTCGGTTACACGGCAGGATCTCCGCCGGCTGCGGGCCCCACCCGGCGGGTTCCAGGCCCATGTTGTCCGCGGACAACACAGTGGCGTGCTTCGTGGTCGCGACGGCAGGCTCCTTCGGTGGGGATGCGATGTTGTCCGCGGACAACATCTCGGGCACCTTCCGCCGAGCGAGGTGCTCGGTGTACTCGCCATCGGGGGCCAGCTGCAGTGGCGTCAGAAGCAGCACGAAAAGGGGTTGAGCCACCCGGGAAGCAAGACGGCCCGACACCTTCAGGTGCCGGGCCGCCGGTTGGGGGCTCTCTTGCTGATCAGCTGCCGGCCGTAGGCTCCGGCGCATACTCGTCCAGTCGGTCCAGCACCGTGGTGGCGACGACCCTCAGCTCGTCGGGCTGGAGAAAACGACAGAGCCAGGTCGCCACTCCTTCGAGGTCACGCCAGTCGGGAACGCCGGTTCCACCTGACGCGACCTGCTGGGCCTTCTGCAGCAGGCCCACAGAGGGCATCTCCTCAGAAGACGCAGCTCGGCCGTTCTCATCGGTACTGGCGTCACGCTGGTCCGGCAGGCCCGAGGTGTAAACGCCGTTTACACCAGAGGCCCCTTCCGGCGAGCGGCCCTCGGAGGACTGGACCGTAGCCGGCGTGTAAACGCCGTTTACACCGTCCTCGGCACCGTCGCCCCCACTGGTGGGCGTCGAGACGCGGTTGGTAGTCGTCGAGGCGCGGTCCGCCTTCTCCTCCGCCGGACGGTCCGCGCGCTTGCCCGCTCGCGCCGCCTTCGCCGCCAGCTTGTCGGCTGCCATCTTCTTCGCGGACTCGGCCCGGTCGAGCTGCTCAGCCGGGGTGATCTTCCCCGACCGCGCCTCGGCACCGATCCTGCGCGCATCCTCAATGGCCAGCTCCCCGGCCCCCGCCTGCTCCTGAAGCTCGGGGGACAGGTGCAGCAGCGCCAACCGCTGTCCCACCCACGCACGGGACTTGCCCAGCGCCCGCGCCACAGCGGCCTGGTTGCCGTCGTAGACCGAGTCCAGCAGCTGCTCGATCGCCTGGGCTTCCTCGAACGGCGACACGTCCTCGCGGTGGGCGTTTGCGATCAGAGCCGCCTCGACCATGTCCGAAGCGCGGGAGACCAGATCGTCGTTGAGGTCCACACGCAGGGTCTTGAGGCCCGCCTTCTGCGCGGCCCTCAGACGCCGGTTGCCGTCGAGCGCGACGAAGTCCGCCTCACCGATCACCTCCGCCTGGTCCGGATGTGCGTCGAGGAACGCGCCACGGCTCACCACGGTGACCGGAACGATCTGCTGGCGAGCCAGACTCTCGGCGAGCTCGTCGATCGACTCGCTGTCGATGGTCTTCCGCGGGTTGAGCGGGTTGAAGACGATCGAGGACACGGGCGCCGACGACGCACGCCGCACCCGGCCCGTGGCGTCCAGTGCCTCGCTGCGCGCCCGTACCTCGTCTCCGCGGGCCGCGCCCTGGGCCAACGCCCCGAACGACCCTCCGCCGGCCTGCAGCTTCTTGGCGATGCTCACGCGAGCCTCCGTCGGATCTCGCGCATGCGCTGCGCCTGGATGGATGTGGGGGCGTACATGAGCAGCGGCTGCTTGACGTGGACGGCCTCGCGCTGCTCCTTGAGGTCGGGGACGACGGAGACGACGGGCGGTGTGCCCAGCGACTGCCAGTTCTGGAGGGAGTGGGTGGCGACGTAGCCCTTGCGCTTGTCGAACTTGTTGACGACGAGTCCGAGCCGGTCGATGTCGACCTCGTAGTCGAGGCTGACGGTGCGGACCTGGCTGTCGAGCATGGCGTAGGCATCTGCGGAGGAGTCCTCCGCCTCGACCGGGATGAGGACGCCAGAGGCGCCGGGCGCCTCGTTCTTGCGGCGGTGCCCGTAGTAGAGGCCGGCGTCCATTGCCAGGCCGAGGTTCGGGGGGGCGTCGATCACGATGACGTCGAAGTGCTCCTCGAGTGGGGCGAGGGCACGCTGGAGGCTGGTCTCGCGGGGCCCGCGGACGGACCCGAGCCGGGAGTCGAGCAGGAACGCGTCGAAGCTCGAAGGGAGCAGGCTGAGTCGTCCTTCGAAGTGGTCCGGCTCGATCTCCACGACCTGGTCGAGCAGCGAACCGGCCACGCGGTCCCGGTCGACCATGTGGGTCACCAGGCTCTCCTCGCCCGGGGCGATCTGCTTGACGCCGAGCTGGGAGGTCAGGTGGCCCTGCGGGTCGTAGTCGACGAGCAGGGTGCGCAGCCCCGGCAGCGAGGGAAGCTTCGAAGCGCCCGTGCTGGCGGGCAGGCCCAGCGCTATGGCCTGGCCTGTCCCGGCGGCGATCGTGGTTTTGCCGACGCCGCCCTTCTGGTTGCAGACGACGATCCGCCGCGTGTACCTGGGGATCGTCAGCTCGGCGAGGGAGACGTTGTGGGAGTCGATCCACGCCCGGATGGCCTGGGCGAGGCCTTGTACGAAGGAGATGCCGCGGCTGGCGCAGTCCTTCTTGAACGCGTCGTACAGGCCGGTAGGGAGCCACGTGTTCCAGCTCTCGGCCCCGGACGTGTCGATGGTCGGGTTGCTGTCCGCCGGCCGGGCACGCCACTGCTCGACGGCCTGGGCGACGGCGTCCTGCATGTCGATGCCGAGCTGGGCGGCCCGGGTCTTGAGTTCCTGGCGGAGGGCTACAGGAAGCTTCGACGCAACCTTTTCCCGCTCTCCTTCGGAGTTTTGAGACGTCATGACGTCACCATAGTGGCGCCGGGCCGGTTTAGGCACATCACGCAGCCCGTGTGTCGTCCGGTCTCTCTTCCCCTCCGGTGTAAACGGCGTTTACACCGTTGCTTCCGACCAGGCCGCCACCCAGCCGATCCGACGTCATGTTGTCCCGTGCCATCGGACCTTGAGATGTGGACAAGGACCTGACGTCAGAAGCAGTTGTACAAGCGGCCAAGACCGCAGTCGAGCTCCGGCGCGGGCATCCATAAACCGGACGCCCACGCCCGCAACGCCCGCCTGACAGCTCGCGTCCAGCAACTGGAGAGACGGCTCTCCCAAGCCCTGGGAGAACAGGCGTGGCGGGAGTCCGGCCTCGGCGCGCCCGCCGACGTCGACGAACTCCACCGCACCATCACCCGGCTGCAACAGCGGACCGTGGAACTGGCACGACAGCTGGAGGAGGCGCGCGCCGACCTGGACGCCGCACGGTCGGCCAACCGGGACCTGACCCGGGCCTCAACCAGCGCAACTGAACGGATTCAATCGACCCGCTGGCCTGCTGAAGCGGGCCAGCGGCTTCATCTCACGGGGCGAAGGATGCCTTCGGAATCGGCGCGCGCGCTCGCGGCAAACTCCTGGAAGTCCATGTTCCCGATCGACAGATTCGCGTGCACGTCATGCACGGCGGCCGGGGTCGTACGGAACTCGCGGGCCGACGGGGAGTCGATCAGTTCCTGGTAGTACACGGGGTCGAGGTCCTCGTCCTCATGGAAGGGATCGAGGGCGAGAAGGGCGTACTGGGCGGACTTCATCGTGGTGTCGTCGGCGATGAAGACCACGCTGAGATCCTCATCCCGCTTCACCGCGGTGACGGCTGCCTCAATCGTCGCTCCGGCCCAGGCCGGGTCGTCCACCAGGTGGATCTCGGCCTCATACTCTCCGCCGGGCCCCCACGGCCGGGAAACCTCCTCCACCACCGCCCGCCACGCCACCTCATCCTCGTAATCGGTTCTGATGATCAGAGCAGCGAACTCCTCGCGTCCAACGATCTCGGGCAACCCGTTCACGCGTATCGCTCCTCGCCTCGGCCTTCAGCCAGCACACAGGAATCAGCAGTCATAGCGGTGGATCGTGGGCCAGTTGGGGCAGGCACGGCAGACGAAGACGTGGATGCCACCGGCGTCGCCCATGACCATCCCGTGGCTGTTGTCCTGCCGGGCGTCGGACACCTCCCAGCCGGAGCCGGGACTCGTCCGCTCCTCGACTGGCAGCCATCGGCCGCACGACTCGCTCGCCGAGATCGTCAGGAGGTGCTCCATCCGTTCGCCGCAGACGCACTCGGGCCACCTCGGCGCCTGGGTCCAGCCCGGATAGCCGCCGACCTTGCTCTGCCTGGTGGTGAACGCGTCGAAGTAGGAGATGCCTGTGGTCTCCTCAACCTCGTCGCTCCACTCCCCAACGCGCTCGACCAGATTGTCCGGTAGGTCCCAGTTCGGGTACTCAACGGCCTCAGTCGGGTGAACAACGCAGGGCCGAGGCACGTACTCGTCGTCGAACTCGTACGGCTTCGGCGCCTCCCCCCGCAGCTGCCCGGACGCGGCTTCCACGGCGGACCGCCAACGCAAGGCAGGCACAGGCGACCACTGGTCGTACTCAGAGTGGATCAGCGGGCACCAGAGCACCTGGAGCACATCGGTCCCAGCCGGAAATGTCAGCGCTGGAACATCCTTGGCGAAGAGTTGAACCACGGACACCATGGCCACGGGGGCCGGCCCGACCACTGCACGTCCGCGCGCAGGGTTGTAGTGGTCCGGCGCAATACATGTCGGCCACAGCTCGTCAGCCGGCCACAGCAGCGGTCCACCGAGCGAGCTCTCCCACCGACCGGGGGCACCGGCACGCGGGTACAGCAGAGTGGTGGATCGAGCATGTGGAACCAGGTCCGGGAAGTGGTCCGCTATATCGAGTGGCGGCGGCGGAACGGTGAAACTCATGAGGCCTCCAAATCGCCGCATGGTAGCGCGGGCCACAGACACCACCTGGCGGGGGATCAGCCCGGGGCGACTCGTGCGCAAGACGGCCAACGCTCACCCTCCCGGGCGATGGCACCACAGCTGTCGCATTCGCTAGCGTCACCTTCACCGCTGCTGACCTGCACTGCTCTATCCGCCACGCGTCATCAGCCCCAGAGAAAGGTGACCCACCCGGCGACGGCATCGTGGAATCGGCGGTGGCGGGCGATGTAGTTATGTAGGTCCACCCGTTCTGTCCGTTGTCCGCCGCTCAGGTAGTACTCACCCGGGTCCCTGCTTGTCACTGATCAGCGGCACACTGCGCGCATGAGTACTGATCGACATGCCATCCGGTTTGCCCCTGATCTGGCCTGGGTCGAATCCATGGGTGGTCCGCTGGTCGTTGTCCCGGTGTCCGCGCTGCAGCACTGGGGTGGCTGCACCGAGGACGGCGTGATCATTGGTGACGGCGATCAGCCCGACGACTACGACCGGGCCTGCGGGATCGAGGGCCTGGCTGACGTGATCGGCCTGCGCGGCCACGGCAGCGCCTCCGCGCTGGTGCTGGGCGACGAGCCCGCCACCACCTGCTACCTGTCCGAGCCGAGGGCCTTCATGCGCTGGCTCGCTGCCGACTCCGACGCCGAGCTGCTCGCCGCCACCGAAGCCGCGCTGAATGACCCGGCGACGTCGTGGGAGGAGTGCGGCCTCTGGGAGACCGACGGACCGGCGGTTCTCATGGATTCGGCCGAAGCCGGAAAGAATCTCGGCATGCCCTACCCGGACGGCAGGGGCCAGCCGGAGCAAGCCCCCGTCCACCTGCCCGCAGGACGCTGGAGAGTCCGCGCGTTCCACACGTGTGCCGACGAGTCCGTCTGGGTCGGCGTGGTCCAACTCCTCCCGGAGGCCGACGCCCAGTCGACAACGACTCCTTGACTCGGACACCGAGGCCGCCCCCGTAGCCCCGAAGGGACGGTCACGGACGCTGGGACGGCTCGAAGTGGCCCCACCGTCGCCCATCAGGCGTTCATGATCGGTACGCGTCGTGATACCTGCGCAGCCGGGGACCACGGATCGCGGGCAGCCTGATCAGGGTGTCCCTGAAGGCGCCGTCGTGGGGTTCCAGGGGGTACCAGGGGCGCGATGGCAGTGGGTAGTCGTCGCGCAGGACACCCTCCGGGAGCACCCCGGTGGCGGGCGTCGGCGAGGTCTCCCCGGGGCTGGTGAGGTACGTCCAGACTCCGCTGTCCAGCGGCACCACCGTCGCACCGCCATCGGGTGGGCACCACGGTTCGCCTGTTCCGGGGTGGCGGGGGACGAGGAGGATGTCGGGGCGGGGCCGGGGCTCGGGGATGCCCGGGCCGGCCAAGCCCACTGAGCGGGGGTCGGGCCCGGGCGGGAGGTAGCGGGCCACGGCGTGGCCGAGCAGCTCGGCGGCAGGGCCGGCGGGAAGGGTCACCGGATGGTTCTCGGTGGCCGCCACGAGGTGAGCCAGCGCGACGCCGACCGCGGCCTCCCAGCGGCGGCTCCACGACCCGTCGGGTTCGACGGGCGGGATGCGGTGCTCGACACGCTCCAGATCCGCCCAGTCGGGTAGCGGGTCGGCCGGGGACCCCGAGGGACGGCGGACGACCGCGTCGGGCTCCAGCCACACTGTCTGCCACGAGCCACAGTCGTCGATCCGGGTCGCCACGGCCCGTCCGCACCCCGCACAGGCCAGGTTGGGCCCGGCCCGGCCGTCCACGCCCCGGCAGTAGCCCTCACACTTCTCCAGGATCAGAGTCATCGATCGGGAGTCACCGGGCGCGATGACGATCCTGCCCCCCTCTCTGCCAGCCTTGGGTGAGACATCCCGCTTTGTCGGGTTAGCCTGAGAGGGCCCGAGTAGGAGTTCCACCCCTGATGACCAGCACCAA
>NZ_JBHVFE010000032.1:0-36285 GCF_042801945.1 Kitasatospora sp. NPDC057542 | reverse complement strand
GGTCATCCGATCGGATGACCCGACCGCCATCCGCTCCGCCGGACAAGGGCGACCGCCCCGCCGACGCGTCCGTGCGCCCGCGACGGCAGGCTGGGAGCATCGCGCAGTCCGCCCACCCTGCCGAGGAGTCCCCGCCATGACCGCCCGTCCGCTCTCCCCCGCCGATCAGGCCCTGCTGGACGCCGCCGACCGCGGCGACCTCGACGCCGTCCGCGCGGCCCTGACCGCGGGCGCGACCGTCGAGGCCCGCGACGCCGAGGGCCGCACCCCGCTGCTGCGGGCCGCCTTCGCCGACCGGGTCGCCGTCGCCCGGCTGCTGGTCGAGGCCGGTGCGGACGTCAACGCGCAGGACCGCCGGCTGAACAGCCCCTGGCTGGTCACCGGTATCACCGGCAGCGTTCCGATGCTGCGCGCCCTGCTCCCCGGTGGCCCGGACCTCGCCCGCCGCAACCGCTACGGCGGGGTGTCGGTCATCCCCGCCGCCGAACGCGGCCACGTCGCCTACGTCCGCGCGGTCCTCGCCGAGACCGCGATCGACGTCGACCACGTCAACGACCTCGGCTGGACGGCCCTGCTCGAAGCCGTCCTCCTCGGCGACGGCGGCCCGGCCCACCGCGAGATCGTCGACATCCTGCTCGCCCACGGCGCCGACCCGTACCTCGCCGACGCCGACGGCGTCACCGCCCGCACCCACGCCGGGCGCCGCGGCTTCCGCGCCATCGCCGAGGCACTGCGCACGGCGGAGGAAGCGGCCGCCCGCAACTGCGGTACGGCCGACGCCGGCTGAAGCCCCGGCAAGACCGCGGAACCGCAACGTCCTCAGGACCCCAGGTAGGTCAGCACCGCCAGCACCCGGCGGTGGTCGTCCGGCGCCTGCGGCAGGTCGAGCTTGGTGAAGATGCTCGCGATCCGCTTGGCCACCGTGGCCTCGGTGACCACCAGCCGGCGGGCGATGGCCGCGTTGGAACGGCCCTCCGCGATCAGCGCCAGCACCTCGCGCTCCTTGGGGCTCAGGCGCTGCAGCGGGTCGTGCCGGCGGGTCAGCAGCTGACGGACCACCTCCGGGTCCACCACCGTCCCGCCCTGGGCCACGCCGGTGAGGGCGGAGACGAACTCCCGCACCTCGCCGATCCGGTCCTTGAGCAGGTAGCCGGTGCCCGCGCCGCGGTCGCCGGCGGCGATCAGCTCCGCGGTGTACCCCTGCGAGACGTACTGGCTCAGCACCAGGACGGGCAGCCGCGGATCGTCCTCGCGCAGCCGCCGGGCCGCGCGCAGGCCGTCGTCGGTGTTGTCCGGGGGCATCCGGACGTCGACGACCACCACGTCCGGCCGGTGCTCCCGGACCGCCTCGACCAGCGCCGGCGCGTCGCCGACGGCGGCCACCACGGTGTGCCCGAACCGCTCCAGCAGGGAGACCAGGCCCTCCCGCAGGAGCACCGAGTCCTCCGCGACGACTAGCCGAAGTGCCGGCATGGGATCTCCACTCGCAGGACGGTCGGCCCGCCGGCCGGGGAACGCAGGGACAGGGTGCCCTCGATGACGGCGAGTCGGTCGGTGATGCCCAGCAGGCCGGTGCCTGCGGCCGGGTCGGCGCCGCCGGCCCCGTCGTCCCGGATCTCCAGTACCAGCCCGTCCGCCGCCGCGCGGCCGCGCACCGCGGCACGCCGGGCGCCGCTGTGCCTGACCACGTTGGCCAGCGCCTCGCAGACCACGAAGTAGGCGGCGGCCTCGACCGGGGCGGGCGGCCGCCCGGGCAGGGCGATGTCGACGTCCACCGGCACGGCCGAGCGGCCCGCGAGGTCCCGCACCGCCGGTTCCAGCCCCCGGTCGGTGAGGACCTGCGGGTGGATGCCGTGGATCAGCTCGCGCAGCTCCCGCAGCGCCACCTGCACCTCCTCCCGGGCCTCCCGGACCTGCCGGGCGCCGGCCGAGTCCTCGGGCAGGTCGAGGCCGGCCAGGCCGAGCTTGACGGAGAGCGAGACCAGCCGCTGCTGGGCGCCGTCGTGCAGGTCGCGCTCGATCCGGCGCCGTTCCACCTCGTACGCGTCCACCAGCCGGGCCCGGGAGGCCACCACCCGGGTCAGCTCGTCCTCGGAGGGCTCCAGCACGGCCCTGGCGGTCATCGCCCGCACCCCCGCCCAGGCCGCCAGCGGGTAGGCCGCCACCGGCAGCAGCACCAGTCCGGCGAGCGGCCCGAGCCAGGAGGCGGCGGGGTTCGCGGTCGGCTGGAACGGCGCGGCCAGCAGGAACAGCGGGGTGCCGAGGCCCACCGCGGCCAGTCCGAGGTCGATCCACCAGAGCAGCAGCAGGGACACCAGCCCGTAGCCGAGGTCGCGCCACGCCCCCGACCCCGGCCCCCCGAGCAGTTCGCGGGCGCGTCGGCGCCGGCCCGCCGCCTCCCGCCCCGGCAGCACCAACCGCAGCCGCCACCGCTCGTACCGGGCCGCCGCCCACCCCGCCAGGGCCAGCGGCGGCAGCACGAGCGCCACCGCCCCGGGCCCCAGCCCGTCCCACAGCAGCACCGGCAGCGCCACCGGCCCGACGGCCGTCGCCCCCACCACCGCTCCCGAGAGCAGGAAGCCCAGCGAGCGCCACGGCCACGCGGAGCCGAGGAACGCCGACGGCCGCTGGGCCAGCGCCTCCAGGGTGTTGCGGACAGCGATCACCCTGCCGACCCTAGCCGCCGCGAGGCACCCGCCGCAGGGGTGCTGGCACTACCTCTGCTCTCGCCCCAACACCCCTGCGCTTCACGGCACCTGACGGGTTGCCTGAGGGCATGACGAACTCGACCGACGCGGTCCTCCTGCGGGCCGTGACCAAGCGGTACGGCACCGGGGCCCGCGCCGTGACCGCACTGGACGACGTGACCGTCGCCTTCCCGGGCGGCAGCCTCACCGCGGTGATGGGCCCCTCCGGCTCCGGCAAGTCGACGCTGCTGCACTGCGCGGCCGGCCTGGACCGGGTCAGCGACGGCACCGTGGTCATCGACGGCACCGAGCTCGACGGCCTGGACGAGACCCGGCTGACCCTGCTGCGCCGCGAGCGGCTCGGCTTCGTCTTCCAGTCCTTCAACCTGGTCTCCGCGCTGACCGCCGAACAGAACGTGGCGCTGCCACTGCGACTGGCCGGGTGCCGCCCGGACCGGGGCGAACTCGCCGCCGCGCTCACCGAGGTCGGGCTCGGCCACCGCGGTGGGCACCGGCCGAGCGAGCTGTCCGGCGGGGAGCAGCAGCGCGTCGCGATCGCCCGGGCCCTGATCACCCGGCCCGCCGTACTCTTCGCCGACGAGCCGACCGGCGCCCTGGACACCCGCACCTCGCACGAGGTGCTCACGCTGCTGCGCGGCATCGTGGACCGCCACCGGCAGACCGTGATCATGGTGACCCACGACCCGGCCGCCGCCTGCTACGCCGACCGCGTCCTGCTGCTCGCCGACGGACGGATCGTGGAGCAGCTGCACGGCCGCAGCGAGGCCGCGGTCATCGCCGGCCGGATGGCCGCCCTGGAGGCGCCGGCATGCTGAGCCTCGCCACCGTCCGCGCCCGCTGGGCGTCCTTCCTCGGCACCTTCGTCGCGCTCGGCCTGGGTGTGACGATCCTGGCCATGACCGCCCTGGTGCTCGCCTCCGCCGAACCGGAGGTGCCCCGGCGCTACGCCGGTACCCGGGTCGTGGTGCAGAGCCCCGCCGTCGACCAGTCCGACGGCACCTTCACCCCGGGCCGGCCCTGGTCCCGGGAGCGCACGCAGGAACTGCTGCGGGCCCTGGCCGCCGTTCCGGGCGTGGCGCGGGCCGTGCCGGACCGCGCCTTCTACGCCCAGGCCGTGATCGACGGCAGGCCGGTCGCCGACCCGGGCCCGGAGCCGCGCGGCCGCAACTGGTCCGGTGCCGCGTTCGGCCCCGAGCGGCTCACCGCGGGCAGCGCCCCGGCCGACGAGCACCAGGTGGTGCTGGACGCCTCGCTGGGGCTGGCGCCCGGTTCCCCCGTCACCCTGCTCACCGCCGCCGGGCCGGACCGCTACACCGTGTCCGGCACCGTCGACTCGCCGTCCTCCTACCTGTCCGACCGCGCCGCCGAGGCGCTCGCCCCCGGGGTCCGGGTGATCGGCCTGGTCACCGCCCCGGGCGCGGACGTTCCGACCGTCGCCGCGGCCGCGGCCTCCGCCGTGGGTGGCGACGGGACGGTGCTGCACGGTGCCGCGCTCACCGCGCTGGAGGACCGGAGCGCCGAGAAGACCCGCTGGATCGGCCTGCAGATCCTGACCGCAATGGCCGGGCTGACCGCCTTCGTCTCCGTCTTCGTGGTCGCCTCCACCTTCGCCTTCGCGATCGTCCAGCGACGGCGCGAGTTCGGCCTGCTGCGCACCGTCGGCGCCACCCCGCGTCAGATCGCGCGGATGGTGTACGCCGAATCGCTCGCGGTGGGCGTCGCGGCCGGCGGCGCAGGCGTGCTGCTCGGCGCACTGCTGGCACCCGTGCTGGGCGCGCTGATGGTCGAGGGCGGCCTGGAGCCGGCCGGTTTCACCGTACGGTTCCAGGCGCTGCCGCTGCTCGGCTCCTTCGTGCTGGGCCTGGTGGTCGCGCTGCTCGGGGTCTGGTCGGCCTCCCGCCGGGCGGCCCGGACGGCCCCGCTGGAGGCGCTGCGCGAGGCCGCCGTCGAACACCGCCCGATGACCCGCGGCCGGTGGATCGCCGGTGGGGTGTCCACCGCGCTCGGCCTGGGGCTGGTGGTGGTCGCGTCCGACAGCGAGTCCGACAGCATGATCAACAACGCCCTGTACGCGGCCATGGCGCTGATCGTCGGCCTCACCCTGTTCGCACCCGCCGTGATCCCGCCGATCGTCCGCGCGGTCTGCCGGCCGCTGGCCGGGCTGCGCGGCGCCACCGTCACGGTGGCCCGGGAGAGCGCACTGACCGCCGTCCGGCGCACGGCCTCCACCGCCGCGCCGGTGCTGGTCACCGTGGGCTTCGCCGTGCTGATCGCCGGGATGTTCCAACTGCGGGCCACCGGTTACGCGTTGGATGAGACCGTCCGACAGGAGGCCGCCTCGGTGGTCACCCCGCAGGGCACGCCCGGACTCTCCGACGCCGCCGTGGCCGCCGTTCCGGGTGGCGCCTCGCTGCTGCCCACCCGGCTCTACGCCGGCGGCACCGACCACGTCGGCGCGGTGGGGATGAGCGAGGCCGCGTTCCGCAAGGCCCGCACCCGGATGACCGTCACCTCCGGCTCCCTGGACGGCCTGACGGGCGAACACACCATGGTGGTCAAGGCCGGCACCGCCGCCTGGCTGGGCTGGACCACCGGCCGCCGCGTCCCGGTCACCTTCGAGGACGGCAGCACCGCGGACGTCACGGTCGTCGCCGAGATCACCGACGGCTCCGCCACCGCGAGCGTGCTGCTGACCACCCGCACCGTCCGGGCGCACGACCCCTCGGCACTCACCTCGGTCGTCTACACGGCCGGCGCCACCTCGGCCGCCGCCCTCGCCCCGCTCGGCGCCCAGGCGCTGAGCAGCGCCGAGTACGCCTCGCGCACCACCTCCGAGGACGACGCCCTGGTCCGGATCTTCCTGGTCATCCTGATCGGCATGTCGCTCGGCTACAGCTGCCTCGCCGTCGCCAACACCCTGCTGATGGCCACCGCCCAGCGGGCCGCGGACTTCGCGGTGCTGCGGCTGTCCGGCGCGACCCGCCGTCAGGTGCTGCGGATCGTGGCCGCCGAGTCGACCCTCGCGGTCGGGATCGGCGCCGCACTCGGCCTGCTGATCGCGGTGGTCACCCTGGCGGGCATCCGCTCCGGCCTCTCCGCCAGGCTCGGCACCCGGGTCGACCTCGCCCTGCCCTGGTCGACCATGGCCCTGACCGTCGGCGTCTGCCTGCTCCTGGCCCTGCTCGCCGGCGTGCTGCCGGCCCGGGCCGCGCTGCGCCGCCCGGGCGCCCGGGTGGCGGGTTGACCGGGCCTCCCGGCCTCTCGGGGCTTCGGCTACTTCCAGTCGTCCGTTCCGCCCAGCAGATCGACCAGCAGCAGTCCAGGATCGTTCTCCTCGTCCACCCACCGGTCATAGCCGATGTCCAGGAACATCTCCACCAGAACCAGCCACGACAGCCGGTAGCGGAACACGACCGGCTGCTCGCCGGGCTGACGGACGGTGAGCCGGCGGCGCCGCCCACCGCCCTGGTGGTGGATCTCGGTCCGGTCGTCCACCACCGTGGACCAGTCGTCGATGTGCAGGATCCGCTCACCGTCCGCCTCTCGCACCACGGCGAGCAGCCGACCGAGCTGTCCCACCCAGATGACCTCGGAGCCCGCCCAGTTCACACGTGCCACGGCATCGTTCCTCCCGTTCGGACGGCACGGCCCGATGGACGTGCCGTGCTCGGTGGTCGCCCGGCCCGTCCCGCCCCGAGGGCTCGGGATCAGCGCTCGGGCCGGGCCCGCTCCCCCTGCTCGGCCAGCGACTTGATGCCTTCGAGGGTGGCCGTCATGCCGGTGCGCAGCTCGTTCAGCCGGAAGTCGACGATCTTCTCCTCCAGCTCCGGCCTGGCGTCGATGACCAGGCTGGCGCCGCTGCGGCCGGGGCCGATCACCACCGACTGGTGCAGCCGGGTGCCGCCGTCCTCGGGGGTCAGCTCGAAGCGCCACCGGGCCAGTGCCCCGGTGAGGTCGGACACCGGCGCGCCGTAGCGGCCGTCCGCGTCCATCACACCCCAGGCGAAGACCCGCCGGGCGCCCGGCTCGGCCGGTGCCGTCCCGTCGGTCGGCCCGGTCAGCTCCGTCACCTCGGAGACCGTCCGCCAGTCGGGCATGTTCTCGCGGCTGTTGTGCCCCTCGAACCGGGCGCCCAGCATGGGGCGGTCCGCGCCGTCCAGCCAGGCGACCCGCTGGAGCTCCGGGCTGAGCCGGGCGGGCAGGCCGATGTCCGTCACCAGCTCCCACACCCGCTCCACCGGTGCCGCGACGAACACCTCGCACTGCGCACCCGGACCATCGGCGTACCGCATGCCCACTCCCCTCCGTCGTACGTCACCGCTCTTGCACCGCTCTTGCACATCCATGCGGGTCGACACCCGCCCGTGCCCCCGCCACTGCGTCCGGAACGCCGCGAGGACAGCGGGCGGGTTGCCGCCCTGGGCCCTGGTTCGATGATCGATCCGGCGGAACACCCAAGTCAATCCGCCGATTTACTGGGACACCCCCAAGCGATACCTTGGATCTCCGTGACCATTGACGACCTCCGCGTCTTCGCCGCGGTCTGCCGGGCCGGCTCGCTCAGCGCCGTCGCCCGCGACCTGAACTGCACCCAGTCCGCGGTCAGCCAGCACGTGAAACGGCTCGAACGGGAGGTCGGCCTCGCCCTGATCGAACGCCACCCGCGCGGAGTCGTCCCCACCAAGGCGGGAAGCCTGCTGCGCACGGCGATCGCCGCCGGGCTCGGCAGCATCGACCACGCGCTGCACCGGATCGCCGAACTCGCGCGCGGCGAGGGCGGGTCCGTACGGATCACCACCGGGGCCACCAGCATCCGGCACTTCATGTCCGCGGCCGTGGTGGACTTCCGGCGGCGCTTCCCCCAGGTCAGCCTGGAGTTCCAGACCGAGGTCTCCAGCCGCAGCTGCCTGGAGTCGCTCAACACCGGCCGGGCCGACCTCGCCTGGATCACCCTCGGCGTCCCGGCCCGGGGCATCGACCAGCGGCCGGTGGTCGACCTGCCCTGGGTGCTCGCCGTCACGGCGGGCGACCCGCTCGCCACCCGGGCCCGGATCTCGCCCGCCGACCTCCAGGACGCCCGGCTGATCGGGCTGCCGCAGAACTCCGTCTCCCGCTCCCAGGTCGAGGCCTGGCTGGGGAAATCGGGCATCCGGCCGGTCTTCGACACCAGCGTCGCGGACTGGGACACCGCGATCCTGCTCGCCGAACTCGGCCTCGGCCACGCCGTCGTCCCCGCCCTCCCGCAGTGGCAGGGCCCCGGCCACCCCGGCCTGCGGCTGCTCCCGCTGCCCGACCTGCCCGCCCTCACCGCCGGCTGGGCCGTCCGGGACTGGGAGAACCTCTGCCCGCTCGCCCGCGCCTTCGCCGACACCGTCGCCGCCCACTGCGGCCGCGCGGCCACGCCGCCCGCCGCGTCCGGTACGGCCTGACCGCCGCACCGCCCCGTGTGCGGCGAAGTCCGCCGGGGAAACCAGCGCGCAGGCTCCGCACCCGCTGCCCGTCCCGCCGGCCGCAGGTGGTGGCGCCCGCCCGGCGCCGCGCTCGCCCATCCCCCCTGCGGGTCCGGGCGCCGGCTCGGTCCAGGTCCGGCCGCCCGTTCCCTCAGCCGGAGAACGTCAGGCGCTCACCGGCCGTGGAAGGAGTGGCTGCACCCGATCTCCACGAAGCCCCGGCGGCCGTACCACGCACGCGGCCAGTCCGCCGCGTCCGCGAGCAGGAACAGCTGCGGGATGCCGGCCTCGGCCGCCAGCGCCAGGCCGGTGGCGAGCAGGGTGTCGCCGTACCCCGCACCGCGGTGTTGCGAGCCGGTCACCACGTCCTCCAACTGGGCGAGCCCGAAGGCCGGTTCGAGGTAGAGATCGCCCCAGGCCGCGACCTCGCCGGCCGGCGTCCGTGCGGCCAGGAAGTGCACCCGCTCGGCTCCGCGCAGCCGGGCGGTACGGCGGTCGGTGAGCTGCCGGACGAGCTCCTCGTCCTCGCTCCACTCCCGCTGCTGGCGCAGCACCGCCTCCCGCACCTCGCTCAACTCCACAGGGAGCGCCGCTGGTTCGGGCAGCACGCAGCCGTCCGTCGGCCGGGCCAGGATCACCACGCTCTCCCGCTCCCACCCCGCCGCCGCCAGGACGGGGGCGGCCCGCTCGCCTGGCTCCGGGTCCAGCACGGTGATGCAGTGACGGCGGCGCCGCCCCAGCCATCGGGCAGCCAGCTCGGGCAGCACCGCCGGGTCGGTGCCCGGGCCCTCGACGATCAGCTGGTTGTGTTCCTCGGAGCGGACGAACTCGGTGTTCCGAACGGCGAACACCCCGGGGAGCTCCGGGAGTTCGCTGAGGTCCGCCGACTGGCGACGGGCGAAGGCGGCACGGAAGGCGGTCACACGTGCAAGCAGATCCGACATCCCGCCATGATCACCCGCCCGGCCGCTGCGGGCAACGACCTTCCCGTGCGCCTCAGGAGGACGAGGCGGGGGACGAGCGGTCCAGGAAGCGTCGGATCCCGTCCCGTACGCCGTCGGTCGGCACGGTCGCCGCGAAGGCCGCCGCCTCCACCGCGAGCCCCTCGTCGATCGGCAGGTTGATGCCCCGGGTCACCGCCCGCAGGCAGGCGGCCACGGCGGTCGGCGCGTGCCGGATGATCCGCTCGGCCAGGTGCCGCGCCGAGTCCAGCAGTTCGTCCGCCGGGACGACCGAGTTGACCAGGCCCATCTCGGCGGCGCGGGCGGCCGGGATGGGGTCACCGGTGAGGATCAGCTCCAGACCGCGCTTGCGGCCGACGTGCCGCGGCAGCCGCTGCGAGCCGCCGAAGGGCGGCGGGAAACCGAGCGTGATCTCGGGCTTGGCGAAGGTCGCGTGCTCGGCCGCGACGGCCAGCGGTGCGGCCTCGGTGATCTCGCAACCACCGCCGTACGCGAGGCCGTTGACGGCCACGATGACCGGCTTGGGGAACTCCTCGATCCGCCGGGTGAGGGTGTGCCCGCGCCGGACGAACTCGCGCAGCGCCCGCTCGGGCCCGCCCGCGATGCTGGCCGCCAACGACGGGATGTCGGCTCCGGCACTGAACGCCCGCCCCCCGGCGCCGGTGAGGATCACGGCACGGACGGTGTCGTCGGCGTCGATCCGGTCGAGCTCGGCGAGCAGTGCGTCGATCGTCGGGTAGTCGAGGGCGTTGAGCTTCTTCTCCCGGTCGATGGTGAGGGTGACGACGTGCTCGTCCCGCTCGCTGCGGATGGTCATGGGCGCGTGCTCCGTTCCTGGCCTCGCTGCTGGATGTGACGAGGCTAGGAACACCCGCCCAGGACAATCCACTTATTGTCCTGGATACACTCCGATGCACGCCCGTACGCCCCGGAGCACGCCTCCACTCCCAGGAACGGCAGGTGATCCGTGCGACCGCCCTCCTACAAGGCCGTCGTCGACGAGTACGCCGCCGCCATCCGCTCCGGCGCACTCCCGGCCGGCACCCGGCTGCCGACCCACCGCGCCCTCGCCCGCGAACGGCGGATCGCCCTCGCCACCGCCACCCGGGTCTACGCCGAACTGGCCGCCGCCGGACTGGTGGTGGGCGAGCAGGGCCGCGGCACGTTCGTCCGGCTGCGCTCCGGCTACGACGGCCTCGAACCCTCGCGCGCGCTCCCGGTTCCCCGGGTGGCCGACCTCTCCTTCAACCAGCCGCTCGCCCCCGGGCAGGGCGACCGGCTACGGCAGGCCCTGCGCGCGCTCGCCTCCTCCGGCGACGCCGAAGCCCTGCTGCGCCAGCACCCGCCGGGCGGCCACCGCCACGACCGGGCCGCGGTGGCCACCCACCTGCTGGACCGCGGGATCGACACCGCCCCCGAGAACGTCCTGCTCACCAGCGGAGCGCAGCAGGCCCTGGACTGCGTCCTGCGCACGCTCACCCGCCCCGGGGACGTCCTCGCCGTGGACGCCCTCGGCTACCCGGGCATCAAGTTGCTCGCCACCGCCCACGGGCTGGACCCGGCCCCCGTCCCGGTCACCGCCGCGGGCCCGGACCTCGACGCACTCGACCGCCTCTGCCGCACCCGGCCCGTGCGGGCGGTGTACACCCAGCCGACCGTCCACAACCCGCTCGGCTGGGTGCTCGGCCCGGCACAGCGCGAGCGCCTCGTCCGGCTCGCCGCCGACCACGGCTTCACCCTGATCGAGGACGGCACCTACGCCTTTCTGGAAGCCGCACCGCCCCCGCCCCTGCACACCCTCGCCCCCGAACGCACCTGCTACGTGGCCGGCCTCTCCAAGAGCGTCGCACCGGGCCTGCGGTTCGGCTTCGCCGTCCTGCCCGACCACCTGCTCCGGGCCGCCACCACCAGTCTGCGCACGGCGGCCTGGGGCGCCCCCGGCCTGATCACCGCCCTCGCCACCGGCTGGCTCACCGACGGCACGGTCGCCCGCCTGGAGCAGGAACGCCGCACGGACGCCGCCGCCCGCCAGTCCATCGCCCGCACCGCCCTGGCGGGCCTGACCACCACCGCCCACCCCACCTCCTACATCGTGTGGCTCACCCTCGAACCCCACCAGCGCGCCGACCACGCAGCCGCCGCCCTGGCCGCCGAGGGCATCCTGATCTCCACCGCCGACGCCTTCGCCACCACCCCCCACCACCCCAACGCCCTTCGCCTGGCTCTCGCCACACCCCCGCTCCCCACCCTCCCCACCGTCCTCACCCACCTCCGCACCACCCTCGAAGCCATCGCCCCCTGACCGAACCCCGCCCGACGTCCCACTCCCCGCTCCCCCGCCGCCACCCGGCCATGGCGGGGCCCGCGCACGTCAGGCTCCGGCGCAGCGGGGTGCCGCGGTTCCCGACGGCGACTTCCTACGCCTCGCCCTCCGCCACCGCTCGGGCGAAGCGGGCGCTCCAGTCCGCGAGGAGTGTCCGCAGGGCGTCCGGGGCGAGCACCTGGAACTCGGCGCCGAGGGAGCCCAGGGCCATGGCGGGCCAGTCGAGCGAGTCGGCGGTCATCCGCAGGTGGCAGCGGTGCGGGGTGACGGGTTCCACGGTGGCCCAACGGCCGACGCGGGCCCGGACGTGGTCGGCCGGCGCCTCGACCAGGGCCTCCACCCGGTGCGGCCGGGGCACGCCGTTGAGGCCCGCGCGGACGAACTCCGCCGCGTCGGCCGCCGGGAGGGTGCGCGGGGCGAAGCGTGCACCGCTGCCGGACGGGGCGGTGAGGCGGTCGAGGCGGAAGCTGCGCCAGTCCGCCCGGCCGAGGTCGTACGCGACCAGGTACCAGCGGCGGTTCAGGCAGACCAGCCGGTGCGGTTCGACGTGCCGTTCCGTACCACGCCCGTCGGCGGCCGTGTAGGAGAACCGCACCCGCTCGCCGTCCCGGCAGGCGAGCGCCACCACCGTCAGGGCGTCCGGGTCGACACCCGCGCTCGCCTGCGTCCCCCAGTCCACCGGGACGATCATCGCGCGCAGCGCCTCCACCCGTCGGCGCAGCCGGGCCGGCATCACCTGGACCACTTTCGCCAGCACCCGCACCGAGGCCTCCGCGACCCCCTCCACCGGGCTTTCGGCGGCCGCTTGCAGACCCACCGCGAGGGCCACCGCCTCCTCGTCGTCGATCACCAGCGGCGGCAGCGCCGCGCCCGCCGCCAGCTGGTAGCCGCCGTCGACGCCACGCTGCGCCTCGACGGGGTAGCCGAGTTCGCGCAGACGGTCGATGTCGCGGCGCAGGGTGCGGGCGGAGACGCCGAGCCGGTCGGCCAGTTCCTCGCCCGGCCAGTACCGGTGGGTCTGGAGCAAGGAGAGCAGTCGCAGCGTTCGGGTGCTGGTGTTCGCCATGCGTCGATTCTCCCCGGAATTCAGGACAGGAAGTGACCGCAATGGCCCATAGCGTTGTTCTTGTCCGAGGGAGCAGGAACCGAACGAAGGGCCGGAACCATGACCAGCACGACCACCAGCGCGACCACCACCACCGCCACCATCGAGAACCTCACCGGCGAGCGCGCCGACCTCCTGGTGGCCCTGGAGAAGCAGCGGCACTTCCTGCGCTTCACCACCCGGGACCTCACCGACGAGCAGGCCGGCCTGCGGTCCTGTGCGAGCGAGCTCTGCCTGGGCGGCCTGATCAAGCACGTGACCATGGTCGAGCGGCTCTGGGCGGAGTTCATCGTGCAGGGCCCGTCCGCGATGCCCGACTTCACCCGTTTCACCGAGGAGGACTTCGCCCGCCGCGCGGACGAGTTCCGCCTGCTGCCCGGCGAGACGCTGGCCGGTGTCCTCGCGGCCTACGCCGAGGTGGCACGCCGGACCGACGAGCTGGTGGCCACCCTCCCCGACCTGGACGCCACTCAGCCGCTGCCGAAGGCCCCGTGGTTCGAGGGGGACGCCGAGTGGTCGGCCCGCCGGGTGCTGCTGCACATCGTCGCGGAGACCGCCCAGCACGCCGGCCACGCCGACATCATCCGTGAGTCCCTGGACGGCGCGAAGAGCATGGGCTGAGCCCGGTCCGCACGGCAGCGGGGCCCGTCGGCGACGACCGACGGGCCCCGCGCCCCCTCACCCCTCCCCCTCACACCCGTACCCCTGGACCGCCCTCAGGCCCGCCCGACGAAGGTGAACCCGGCCCCGTCGACCACGCTGCGGACCAGGGCCTCGTCCAGCGGCTGCGCGGAGGCCACGGTGACCCGGCCGCTCGGTGCGTCGGCACTGACGTCGGTGACGCCCGGCAGGGCGGCCAGCCCGGCACTGACCGTTTTCTCGCAGTGGCCGCAGCTCATGCCGTCGACGGTGAAAACGGCGGTGATGGACATGACGGCGCCTCCGATGGCGTTCCGGACGGGTCGGGGCCGACCCGGGCGGACCGGCCCCGACGAATCGACCCGAACGGGTCGACCCGCCCTACGACACCCGAATCCGACGGCACCGCCCAGGGACACGCCGCCCGGGTGACACCATCGAGCGGTTCCGGGAACCTACCGGACCTCCCGTCCGACAGGGACCCCGCCGTGGCGCACGCCACTTCCTGAACCGCCGCCCCGCCCCGTCCCGTTCCTCCAGGTACAACCCTTTCGCGCAACCGGGCGACGGCCCGGCCGCCGATCGGCCGCCACGGCCCGTCGATCCCGTCCTGGAGCACGTCCGCCATGTCCACCCTGGCCCCCATTCCTGCCCGACCGGGCACCACCACCCTTCTGATGCCCCACTCCGTCCTACGCGGCGAGTTCGGGGTGTACGGCCACCCGGACGCGGCGGGAGCGGGCCGTTGAGCGCGCTCGCGCGGCTCCGCCACTGGAAGCCCCGGCACGGCGTGCTCGCCCTCGCGCTGGTCGCGGCGCTGACCGCCGGGCTGCTCTGGTGGCAACCCTGGAGTGGCGAGGACCGGGACAGGCTGGCGTTCACCACCGCGCCCGGCGGCTCCGCCCGCTTCGGCACCGGCGAGCGCCTGTACCGCTACAAGGTGCGGGTGGAGGACGGGATCGCGGAGAGCCCGGCGCAGTTCGCGGCCGAGGTGGACGCGGTCCTCGGCGACGTCAAGCACGGCTGGGCGGCCGGCGGCACGGCCTCGTTCCAGCGGATGCCCGCCGACCCGGTGGACTTCACCGTCTACCTGGCCACCCCGAAGTCCACCGACCGGATCTGCGGCCAGTACGGCCTGGACACCGGCGGCTGGGTGAACTGCGGCGTCACCCACCAGGTCGTCATCAACCTCAAACGCTGGACCGAGCTGTCCGAGTTCTACCAGGGCAGGCCCGAGCCGTACCACGCGCTCGCCGTCAACCACGAGGTCGGCCACATCCTCGGCTACGGCCACGTCGACTGCCCCGGCCCGGGCGCCCCGGCACCGGTGATGATGCAGCAGATCAAGGGGCTGCACGGCTGTGTCCCCAACGGCCTGCCGTACTCGGACACCGGCACCCTGCTCACCGGCCCGCCCGTCCAGGCCCCCACCAACGCGCCGTAGCCGGCCCGCGGGAGCCGGACACCGGCCCCCAGCGACACCGGCTCCGCACGACGCCGCACGGCTCCGTACCGCGCCACACGAGGCCGGCCACCCACCCCCTCCCGAACCACCCGCCCGAAACACGGATAATCCTGGTCGGACCGGACGCACCCGCACCGCGCGCCCGGTCCCGGTCGTGTCCCCAGTCGGTGCCGGTGGAGGAGAAGCGTTGAACGGTGTGCCCGGCGGGGAGATCCTGGACTGGCCGGTGCTGCTGGAGGCCGCCGAGGCGGCCGCCCGGGCGACCACGGGCCGGGGCCGGGTCGCCGACTACATCCCGGCCCTCGCCACCGCCGACCCGGAGGCCTTCGGCATGGCCGTCGCCACCGTCGACGGCGAGCTGTACGGCGTCGGGGACTGGGAGCAGCCGTTCTCCGTCCAGAGCGTCTCCAAGCTTTTCTCCCTCGCCCTCGCGGTGGCCTACGGCGGTGACACGCTCTGGCAGGGCGTCGGCCGCGAGCCGTCCGGCAACCCGTTCAACTCCCTGGTGCAGCTGGAGACCGAGCACGGCATCCCGCGCAACCCGTTCATCAACGCGGGCGCCCTGGTGGTCACCGACCGCCTCCAGACCATGACCGGCGACGCCTCCGGTGCGGTGCGGGAGTTCCTGCGCCGCGAGTCCGGCAACCCGCTGCTCGACACCGACCGGGTGGTCGCCGCCTCGGAGGCCGAACACGGCCACCGCAACGCCGCGCTGGCCCACTTCATCGCCAGCCACGGCAACCTGGAGAACCCGGTCGAGACCGTCCTGGAGCACTACTACGCCCACTGCGCCGTCGCCACCAGCTGCCGTGACCTGGTGCTGGCCGGCTCCTTCCTCGCCCGCTACGGCGTGCGCGCCGACGGCACCCGGCTGATGTCCCGCAGCGAGGCCAAGCGGATCAACGCCGTCCTGCTCACCTGCGGCACCTACGACGCCGCCGGCGAGTTCGCCTTCCGCGTGGGCCTGCCCGGCAAGAGCGGCGTCGGCGGCGGCATCCTCGCCATACTCCCCGGCCGCGCGGCCGTCTGTGCCTGGGGTCCGCGCCTGGACCAGGCCGGCAACTCCGTCGCCGCGGTCACCGCCCTGGACACCCTGACCACCCTCTCCGGGTGCTCGGTGTTCTGAGCGGCTCCGAGCCGTCCCGAGCCACTCCGATCCGCGCCAAGCGGTTCCGAACGGTTCCGACACGGCGCCAACGAACCGGTATCCCAGCCGACTTGACCTTCACACCGGTGTCAACCGCGAGGATCCAGGCATCGCCAACGGCACACCGTACGGAAGGACTCCCATGACGAACCCCACGGACGCCCCGTCGCCGGTCACCGTCATCGGCCTCGGCCGGATGGGCCGGGCGCTGGCCGCCGCGTTCCTCGCGAACGGGCACCCGACCACCGTCTGGAACCGCACCCCGGACAAGGCCGGTGAACTCCTCGCCCGGGGCGCCACCCGGGCCGGCTCGGTCGAGGAGGCCGTCCGGGCCAGCCCGCTGGCGGTCGTCTGTGTCTCGGACCACGACGCCGTCCGCGAGCTGCTCGACCTGCCGGCGGGCACGTTCGCGGACCGCGTCGTGGTGAACCTGACCAGCGGCACCTCGACCCAGGCCCGGGAGACCGCCGCCTGGGCGGCGCAGCGCGGCCTGGCCTACGTCGAGGGCGTCATCATGGCGATCCCGCCGGACATCGCCACCGAGCGGGCCGTCCTGCTGTACAGCGGCCCGGAGGAGGCCTACCGGGCGCACGAGGCGACGCTGCGGAGCCTCGGCCCGGCGGGCACCGTGCACCTCGACGCCGACCACGGCCTGTCGCCGCTGTACGACATGTCACTGCTCGGCATCATGTGGGGCGTCCTGAACGGCTTCCTCCACGGGGCGGCGCTGCTCGGCACGGCCGGGGTCCCGGCGACCGTCTTCGCCCCGCTCGCCGAAACCATGATCAACGTGGTGGCCGGCTACGTCACCGCGTACGCCCCGCAGATCGACGCGGGCGAGTATCCGGCCGAGGACGCGACCCTGGCGGTCCACCAGGGCGGCCTGCGCCACCTCGCCGAGGAGAGTGAAGCCTCTGGCGTGAACGCGGAACTCCCGTACTTCTACCGCGAGTTGGTCGACCGCGCGATCGCCGCGGGCCACGCCGGAAGCGGCTACGCGGCCCTCATCGAACAGTTCCGCCGGCCCTCCGCCTGAGCCCGCCGGACCGGGCCGGCCCACCGGACCGCCTCGTCGGACCGGCCGCCCGGCGAGGCGAAGTCGAACCGGACGCGGGCCCCGGCCGTCCGCACAGCGACCGGGACCCGCGAGTCCGATGCACGCGCCCGGTTCCGAGGGCGCCCTTCCCGGGGGGTCCTACTCCACCGTCACGCTCTTCGCGAGGTTGCGCGGCCTGTCCACGTCCCGCTTCAGGGCGACGGCGGCGTGGTAGGCGAGCAGCTGGAGCGGGATGTTGAGCAGCAGCGGGTCCAGCTCGGGCTCGCTCTTCGGTACCAGGATGCAGTGGTCCGCGAGCTTCTCCTCCGGCCGCCGGTGGGCGACGGCGACGACCCGCCCGGAGCGGGCCTTGATCTCGCCCAGCGTGGTCAGGTTCTTGTCCAGCAGCTCGTCGTCCGGAACCAGTGCCACGGTGGGCAGTTCGGGGCTGATCAGCGCCAGCGGACCGTGCTTGAGCTCGCTCGCCGGGTAGGCCTCGGCGTGCACGTAGGAGATCTCCTTGAGCTTCTGCGCGCCCTCGCGGGCCACCGGGTAGCCGCGCACCCGGCCGATGAACATCATGCCCGCCGAGTCGGCGTACTCGGCGGCGAGTCCGGCGATCGCCTCGCTCTGCTCCAGGACCTCGCGGATCTGGTCCGGCAGCGCCTGGAGCGCCGAGACGATCCGGCGCCCGTCGGCGGGCGACAGGTCGTGGATGCGCCCGAAGTGCAGGGCGAGCAGCGCGAAGGCGACCACGGTGGAGGTGAACGCCTTGGTGGAGGCGACCGAGACCTCCGGACCGGCGTGCAGGTAGATACCGCCGTCACACTCTCGGGCGATAGCGCTGCCCACGGTGTTGACGACTCCGAGCACCCGGCCGCCCTTGCGCTTGACCTCCTGGACGGCGGCCAGGGTGTCGTAGGTCTCGCCGGACTGGCTGACCGCGACGTACAGGGTGTCCGCCTCGATCACCGGGTTGCGGTAGCGGAACTCCGAGGCGGGCTCGCTGTGCGCGGGGATGCGGGCCAGCTCCTCGATCAGCTGCGCCCCCATCTCGCCCGCGTAGTAGGCCGATCCGCAGCCGAGGATCTTCACCCGGCGGATCTCGCGCAGCTCCCGGGCGTCCAGGTTGAGGCCGCCGAGGTGCGCGGTGGCGAAGCGCTCGTCGAGCCGGCCGCTCAGGGTGCGCTCGACCGAGCCGGGCTGCTCGTGGATCTCCTTGAGCAGGAAGTGCTCGAAGCCGCCGGTGTCGTAGGAGTCGACCTCCCAGTCCACGGTGGACGGCTGGCGGTGCGTGGTGCGGGCGTCCGCGGTGAAGGTGCGGAAGCCGTCGGCCCGGACGGTGGCCAGCTCGCCGTCCTCCAGGTGGACGACCTGGCGGGTGTAGCGGACCAGCGCGGAGACGTCCGAGGCGGCGAACATCTCCTTCTCGCCGATGCCCAGCACGATCGGGCTGCCGTTGCGGGCGACCACGATCCGGTCCGGCTGCTCGGCGTCGAGCACCGCTATGCCGTAGGTGCCGACCACCCGGCCGAGCGCGGCCCGCACCGCGTCCTCCAGCTCGACGCCCTCGGCGACGTGCGCGGCGATCAGGTGGGCGAGCACCTCGGTGTCGGTCTCGGAGCGGAACACCGCGCCGTCGGCGGTGAGCTTGGCGCGCAGCTCGTCGGCGTTCTCGATGATGCCGTTGTGCACGACGGCGATCCGCTCGGCGTTGTCCAGGTGCGGGTGCGCATTGGCGTCACTGGGGACGCCGTGGGTGGCCCAGCGGGTGTGGCCGATGCCGGTGGTGCCCTTGAACCGGGCCGGCACGGCGGCGGCCAGGTCCGCGACCCGGCCCTTCACCTTGCGGAGCTTGATCCCGCCGCTGCGCCCGGTGACGGCGACGCCGGCCGAGTCGTACCCGCGGTACTCCAGCCGCGCCAGCCCCTCCAGCAGGAAGGGGGTCGCGTCCTTGGGGCCGATGTAGGCCACGATTCCGCACATGCGTGGTCTCCTCTTCGAAGTCTTCGGAAGGTCGGGAACGACGGCTCAGCCGTAGACGATCCGCCGCAGCTGGCGGGCCGAGAGCTCCGGCGCCGAGACCCGGCGCTGCGGCAGTTCCTCGGCGAGCCGGGCGAAGATCCGCTCGTTGGTCAGACCGCGTGCCTGGAGCTCGGTGTGGCGGCGGCGCACGTACTCCTCGGTGCTCTCGGAGAAGTACGCCAGCACCTCCGCCACGACCCGCGCCGCCTCCCGGGGCCCGAGCGGGCTGGTCCGGGTGAGGTGGGCGAGGAGGTCTTCGTGAGGGTGGGGTGAGCTCGACACGAGTGAGGAGCCTAGGTCGGGCGACCCACCGAAGCCAAAGTTCCTGCCCGAAATCGGGCAGACATTACGACTTTCGACACGCCTTCACAGCATCTCCACATTCGACCGTCAACCGGCCACCCGTTCGCCCCCGCTCCCGAAAGCCCCTTGAAGCGGCGTCGACTCCGCACGTAGCGTGACCCCTTGAACACGAAGCGGAAGACCGGAGGCTTGCTGATGTGCGGGATCACCGGATGGGTCGCGTTCGAGCGCGACCTCACCTCCGAACGGGGTGTCCTCGACGCGATGACGGCCACCCAGCTCCGCCGCGGCCCGGACGCCGGCGGCGTCCACCTGGAGCCGCACGCCGCGCTCGGCCACCGCCGGCTCGCGGTGATCGACATCGCGGGCGGCATCCAACCGATGACGGTCGAGCACGACGGCCGGCCGCTGGCCGTGCTCACCTACAGCGGCGAGGTCTACAACCACCGCGAACTGCGCGCGGAACTGGAGGCGGCCGGGCACCGCTTCCGCACCCACAGCGACACCGAGGTCGTGCTGCGCGCCTACCTGGAGTGGGGCGAGCACCTGGCCGAGCGGCTCAACGGCATGTTCGCCTTCGCGGTCTGGGACGTCCGGCGCGAGGAGCTGCTGCTGGTCCGCGACCGAATGGGCGTCAAGCCCCTGTACTACCACCGCACCCCGGACGGCGTGGTCTTCGGCTCCGAGGTCAAGGCCCTGCTCGCCCATCCCGCCGTCCGCCCGGTGGTGGACCTGGACGGGCTGCGCGAACTGCTCGGCTACACCCGCACCCCCGGCCTCACCCCGTACCGGGACGTCCACGAGGTCCGGCCCGGGCACGTCGTCCGGGTGCGCCGCGAGGGCCTCTCGGTCCGCCGCTACTGGGCACTGGAGGCACGCGAGCACGGGGACAGCCTGGAGGCCACCGTCGCCACCGTCCGGGCCCTGCTGGACGACATCGTGCACCGCCAGCTGGAGGCGGACGTCCCGCTCTGCTCGCTGCTCTCCGGCGGCCTGGACTCCAGCGCCGTCACCGCCCTCGCCGCCCGGACGCTGGGCGCCGCCGGGGCCGGGCCGGTGCGCTCCTTCTCCGTCGGCTTCGCCGGGCAGAGCGAGAACTTCCACGCCGACGACGTCCGGCAGACCCAGGACGGCCCGTACGCCCGGCTGCTCGCCGACCACGTCGGCGCCGACCACAGCGTCGTCGAGCTGGACGCGGCCGACCTGACCGACCCGTCCCGGCGCTCCGCCGTGCTGCGCGCCCGCGACCTGCCGAACGGCGTCGGCGACATGGACACCTCGCTGCTGCTGCTCTTCCGGGGCGTGCGCCGGCACTCCACCGTCGCGCTGTCCGGCGAGTCCGCGGACGAGCTCTTCGGCGGCTACCGCTGGTTCCACGACCCGAAGACCATCGCCGTCGAGGACTTCCCCTGGGCGCTCGGCCTCACCGACATCGCCGGCGGCGGCGCCACCCCGCGCGAGCACCTCCTCGACGCCGAACTGCTCCGCAAGCTCGACCTGGACGGCTACCGCAGGGCCCGCTACCGCGAGGCGATCGCCGAGGTCCCGCACCTTCCGGCCGCAGATCCACTCGAACGGCGGATGCGCGAGATCTCGTACCTCAACCTGACCCGCTTCGTCTGCATCCTGCTCGACCGCAAGGACCGGATGAGCATGGCCAACGGCCTGGAGGTGCGGGTGCCGTTCTGCGACCACCGGCTGGTCCAGTACGTCTTCAACACCCCGTGGGCGATGAAGTCCTTCGACGGACGGGAGAAGAGCCTGCTGCGCGCCGCGGTCCGGGACGTGCTGCCGCAAGCGGTCGCCGAACGGGCGAAGAGCCCGTACCCGGTCACCACCGACCCGCACTACCCGGCGAAGCTGCGCGCCGGACTGGCCCGGCTCGCCGCCGAACGCACGTCCCCGGCCCTGGACCTGCTGGACCGGCGGCGCCTCGCCGACGCGCTCTCCCCGGACACCGACCCGCAGTCCGTCCGGCTGGCCGTCGACCTCGCACTGGACTTCGACGCCTGGCTGACGGAGTACCGGGTGACGCTGGAGCTGTGAGCAGCGGAGTCGGCAGCGCCGGAGCCCCGAACAGCGGAGGGCGGAGCACCGGCGCCGCCACCCGCGCGGCACCGGGGCGCCAGGCACCACCACCCGGACGGCGCAGCCGCCGACGCCCGCGCCCCCATACTCCGTCCGGGTGATTGTGCGGGACCATCCCGCCGGGCCCGGAGGTCCCAGGGTGCGGTAGCGTCGCCGACGCCTCCCGAATGGCGGACGAACTCGTGGATTACCGCTCACGTACCGTCAGGATGGAAGCGAAACGTTCACCTCGATCCGCCGGGGGATCCCGTCATGCAGCCGCGCGTCTTCGCGATTCTCACCGCCCTGCTCCTGGGCGTCCTGGGCCTGGGATCGGTGGCCGTCACCGACTGGTCGCCCGCGGCGGCCACCGAGACCCAGGCCGCCGGCGCCCGGCTTTCCGCGGCCGGCCCCGCGAGCGCCACCCCGACCGGCGACCCGGCGGTGTGGACCCGCTCCACGCTGCGCAACAAGCTGATGGCCGAGATGGACGCCACCGACCCCGGCGTCGCACTGGCCGACCTCGACAAGATCACCAAGGAGAAGCCGTACACCGTGCGCTTCTGCCACCCGATCGCGCACGAGCTCGGCCACGCGGCGGTCAAGCGCTTCAACGCCGACTTCCAGAAGGTCATCTCCTTCCCGCACGAGACCTGCGCGGCCGGCTACCTGCACGGCGCGGTCGAGGAGATGCTCAACGCCTCCACCCAGCCCGAGACGGACCTGCTCAAGCTCTGCGCGCCCAAGAACGCCGGCCCCTGCATCCACGGCGTCGGCCACGGCACCATGTTCGTGGTCAAGCAGGACGTCGCCAAGGCGCGCGACCTGTGCAACAAGTTCCCCTCCGAGCAGAACCGGATCCGCTGCTCCGAGGGCCTGTTCATGCAGCTCTTCGGCCCGGACGAGGAGGACGAGCAGGCCAAGGCCAACCTGCCCGCCGACAAGCTCGCCCAGGATCCGCTCTACCCGTGCAAGGACCAGCCGGCGTTGTTCCAGTCCGCCTGCTACTTCTACGCCCCGACCTTCTACCTGTCCTCGCACGACTACCCGAACCACCCCGAAATCTACGCCGAGGCCCTCAAGTGGTGCCTGAACGGCAAGGCCGACGGCGGGGCGGTGGACTGCAGCCGCGGCGTCGGCTCACGCACCATGAAGTACAACCTGGACCGCGAGGACTGGGCGGCCGAGCAGTGCGCCACCGCCGCCGACGGCTGGCAGCGCAAGGCCTGCGCCGAGGGCCTGGTCAGCTACTACACGGTCAACTACACCGACGGCGGCGCGGCCGGACGGCTCTGCGCCAAGATCACCAACAAGGAGATGCAGGGCTACTGCCGCTCGGCCGGCGGCCTGTCCAGCTCGTTGGACTGACGCTCCCGGTCTCCCGGACCGACGCTCCCGGTCTCAGCATGAGGGCCCGCGCCGCACGGCGAGGGTCCTTTTGCATACGATCACCCGATCATCGCCTGATCAGGGTGCGCCAAGGAAGCCGCGCCTCGCCCAGCCAGTCCCCCGGCCTCCCTGGAGCACGCCATGACCACCGAGGACTTCCGCGCCGCCGCGCACGCCACCGCCGACCTGGTCTCCGACTACCTCGCCGAACTGCCCGGTCGCCCGGTCTGGCAGCCCATGGACGAGACCGCCCGCCAGGCCCTGCTCGACGCCCCACTGCCCGCCGGGGGCCGCCCGCTCGACGAGCTGATCGGCGCCATCGGGCGGGACGTCCTGCCGTACCCGATGGGCAACGGCAACCCGCGCTTCTTCGGCTGGGTCAACTCCGCCCCCGCCCCCGCCGGGGTGCTCGCCACCCTCGCCGCCTCCGCGATGAACCCCAGCTCGGCCGGCGGCGACCACGCCGACGTCCACCTGGAGCGCGCCGTGGTCCGCTGGATAGCCGAGCTGGTCGGCTTCCCGCACCCGGCCGGCGGCGGCCTGCTCACCTCCGGCACCTCGATGGCGACCATCGTCTGCCTCGCCGCCGCCCGCAACCGCGCCGCCCGGCTCGCCGGCCGGGACGTCCGCGAGGACGGCCTGGCGGGACTCCCGCCGCTGGTCGGCTACGTCACCGGCGAGACCCACTCCTGCGTCCGCAAGGCCGCCGAACTCCTCGGCCTCGGCAGCCGGCACCTGCGCACCGTGGCCACCCGCCCGGACGGCCGGCTGGACACCGCCGACCTGCGGGCGGCGATCGAGCGCGACCGCGCGGCCGGCCTGCTGCCGTTCCTCGTGGTCGCCTCGGCCGGCACCGTCGGCGCCGGCGCGGTGGACGAGTTCGGCCCGATCGCCGACCTGTGCGAGGACCAGGGCCTCTGGCTGCACGTGGACGGCGCGTACGGCGCCTTCGGCCGGCTCGACCCGGCCATCGCCCACCGCTACGCCGGCCTGGAGCGCGCCGACTCGCTCGCCCTCGACCCGCACAAGTGGCTCGGCGTCCCGGTCGACTGCGGCTGCGTGCTGGTCCGCGACACCGAGGAGCTGCGCGGCACCTTCAGCCTCGTCCCGTCCTACCTGCGAGACGAGGCAGCCGGCACGCTCGGCTGGTTCTCCGAGTACGGCACCGAGCAGACCCGCCCCTTCCGGGCCCTGAAGGTCTGGGCCACCATCGCCCACAAGGGCCGCGACGGCCTCGCCCAGGACATCACCCGGTGCACCGCGCTGGCCCGTCGGCTCGGTGAACTCGTCGAGGCGGACGAGGAGTTGGAGCTGCTCGCCGAGGTGCAGACCTCGATCGTGGCGTTCCGCCACCGTGCGCCCGGTCTGGACGGGGCCGCCCGCGACGCCCTCAACCGCGACCTCCCCGTCGCCGTCCAGCGGCGCGGCCGGGTCTTCGTCACCGGCGCCCGCCTGGGCGGCGCCGAGATGCTCCGCGCCTGCCTCCTCAACGCCGCCACCACGGAGGCCGACCTCCACCTCCTGCTCGCCGAGGTCAGGGCCGCGGCGTCGGAACTGCTGCGGTAGACCGCTGCGCCGGGGCGGGCGGGCCACCGCCGGTCAGCGGCTCCCGGGGTCGTTGGGGTGCGGTTCGAGTGCCGTCACCGTGGCCGTCATCCACGGCCACAGCGGCAGGCTGCCGAGCACCTTCCCCCGGAGCTCCGCCTCGTCGGCCGCCCGCCGGACACCGATGCTGCGCCGCTCGCCGACCGGACGCCACAGCCGCGCCAGGTGGCCGGCGGCGGCCGGCTCGCGGGCGCGGACGGCCTCGGCGGCGCGCCGCCGGTCCACCTCCTCGGCGGGGGTGCCCTCGGGCACGACGGTCGTGATCTCGACCAGGAACTCGTTCACGGCCCGGCTCCGTCCTCAGGGGGTTCCGTCGGGATCGCACCCCAGGACCGGGGCTCCGCCGCCCCCTCACCGTCCGTCCGCCGCCCGGCCGGCGCCACGACCGGCGGCGGCAGCGCCCCCGACCAGGCCTGGAAGACCCAGCCTTCCGGGAGGGAGGAAGCCGGTCCCGGCGCTGGGGCGGTTCGGCGTTGCCCGACCATGGCGCCCGGCCTACCGTCGAGGAGTCGACCGGCGAACGCCCCGAAAGGACGGAGCCGCCACCGTGGTCGACACCGATCCCACACCCGCCACCGGGCCGATGCCCGGCCACACCCACCGGAGGCAGGTCATGCCCACGTCCCGGTCAGTGCCGCGGCAGAAGGTCGCCCTCATCACCGGAGCCTCCCAAGGCATCGGGGCCGGCCTGGTCGACGGCTACCGCAAGCTCGGCCACGCCGTGGTGGCGACCTCGCGCGGCATCGCCCCCGCCGACGACACGGGCGTCCTCGCCGTCCCGGGCGACATCGCCGATCCGGCGACCGCCGAACGGCTGGTCTCCGCCGCGATCGAGCGCTTCGGCCGGATCGACACCCTGGTCAACAACGCGGGACTGTTCGTCGCCAAGCCCTTCACCGACTACACGCCCGCCGACTACGCCGCCGTGACCGGCGTCAACCTGACCGGCTTCTTCCACCTCACCCAGCTGGCCGTCCGCCAGATGCTCTCGCAGGGCGGCGGACACATCGTCAACATCACCACCAGCCTGGTCGACAACGCCGACACCCGGGTCCCCTCCGTGCTCGCCTCGCTGACCAAGGGCGGCCTGCAGTCCGCCACCAAGTCCCTGGCCATCGAGTACGCCACCCGGGGCATCCGGGTGAACGCCGTCTCCCCCGGCAACGTCCGGACCCCGATGCACGCCCCCGAGACCCACGACCACCTGGCCCGGATGAACCCCGTCGGCCGCCTGGGCGAGATCGCCGACATCGTCGACGCCGTGCTCTACCTGGAGAACGCGGCCTTCGTCACCGGGGAGATCCTCCACGTGGACGGCGGCATGAGCGCCGGCCGCTGAGCCCCCGCTGCCCCGTCCCTTCCCTTCGACTCCCGGAGCAGAGCGATGAACCGGACCGACGCCCAGGACGAGGCGATCCTGCGCGACGTGCTCGACCGCTGGAAGGCCGCCGTCGACCAGCACCGGCCCGACCGGGTGGCCGCCCTCTTCACCGAGGACGCGGTCTTCCAGGGCCTGCACCCCTACAGCGTCGGACGCGCGGGCGTCGCCGCCTACTACGAGTCCCAGCCGCTCGGAATGACCGCCGAGTACCGCGTCCTGGAGACCCGCCGGCCGACCGAAGGCCTGCTCCTCGGCTACCTGGCCACCGAGTTCGCCTTCACCGACCGCCCGACCCTCACCGTCAACCTCGGCGTCCTACTGAAGCGCTCCGACGACGGGTGGGCCATCGCGCACTACCAGGTCTCGCGACTGCCCTGAGCGCCCGGAACGCCGTCCACCGTCGGCCGCCCCGGCCGCATGAGGCACCGGTCGGGACCTGCGCCGACGCCGTCCCGATCGGCCGACCCGCCGTCCCGAACCCGTCCCGAACCCGTCCCGGCGTCCCACCGCCCGACCGCGACACGGGCATTCGCACGTTCACGATCACGTAACCGAACGGAAGCGCACCGTCGGTAGCGTCGGCGGCATGAAGGCATCACGCACGCGCCCCGAACGGCTCTGGCACCGGCCCTTCCGCAGGTCCGACCGCAGGTGCGCGGCGCCCGACGGACAGGCCACCCGGCTGCCCGCGCTCACCGGCGGCCCGTACCGGACCGTCCGGCCGCACCCCTCCGCCACCCGCACCACCGGCCAGGCACCGGAGGCCCCGTCCCGGCTGTCCCTGCCGGACGGGACCGGGCTGCTGCTGCGTCCGGCCGGGCCCGCCGACCGGGCGGCGGCGCTGGCGATGCACGACCGCTGCTCCCCCGCCGCGCTGCGGCTGCGCTACCACGGCCCGGTCCGCGACGCCGGCCGCTACCTGGACCACCTCCTGGACCCCCGGCACGGCCGCAGCCTCGCGGTGACCGCCCCGGACGGGCGGATCGTCGCGCTCGGGCACCTGATGTGGGACGACGGCGAGGCCGAGCTGGCCGTCCTGGTCGAGGACGCCTGGCAGCGGCACGGGCTGGGCCTGGCGCTGCTGCGGCAGCTGTCGGCAACGGCCCGGGCGGCCGGCGTCCGGACGGTCTACGCGGTGACCCACGGCACCAACACCGGGCTGATCGCCGCGATGCGACGGCTGGACGCGCCGCTGGACTTCCGGGCCGACGACGGCACCCTGGTGATCACCGCCACGCTGGCCGCCGGGAATCCGGCCGGCTGCACCCACCGCCCGGACCGCTGATCATTTCTTCACCAGATCCTTACCGGACGGCTCGGGAACCCGGCGGTACCCGTGGAGCGTCGTCAAGCAGTAAGGGGTCGCTCCGTACACCGCCCTCCTTGACGGGCCCTCAGCAGCACCCGCGAGCGCGTCGCAGCAGGCGGCGCGGGGTCCGGATCGTCCGGTCGGGCGACGGAGTCGGTAGGCTGGCCCCCGTCCCCGCCGCCCGACGGCCCGTTATCCGGTCGCGGGCGGTGCCGCAGCAAGGAGGAACCACTGAGCATGGCAGGCACCGAATCGGAGCCCACAGGCGCACGCGACGCCTCGCTGCCGGCGCGCGCCAAGATCGCGGTCACCGCCGGCCGGGTCGCCGCCGCCGTGTCGCGCAAGGCCGGGCGCGGGAGCGGCTCGGTGATCGGCGGCAAGGTCGCCCTCAAGCTCGACCCCGACCTGCTCGCCACCCTCGCCGACCACCTCGACGTCGTCCTGGTCAGCGCGACCAACGGCAAGACCACCACCACCCGCCTGATCGCCGAGGCGCTGCGCGCCGCCGGCCCGGTGGTCTCCAACGCCCTGGGCGCCAACATGCCCGCCGGCATCACCTCCGCCCTGGCCGGCGGCACGGACGCCCGCTTCGGCGTGATCGAGGTCGACGAGAAGTACCTGGCGACGGTCGCCCGCGACACCCGCCCCAAGGCGATCGCCCTGCTCAACCTCTCCCGCGACCAGCTCGACCGCGCCGCCGAGACCCGGATGATGGCCGAGAAGTGGCGCGAGGGCCTCCAGAACACCGAGGCCGTGGTCATCGCCAACGCCGACGACCCGCTGGTGACCTGGGCCGCCTCCTCCTGCAAGAAGGTGGTCTGGGTGGCCGCCGGACAGGCCTGGAAGGAGGACGCCTGGTCCTGCCCCGCCTGCGGCGGTGTGATGCAGCGCCCCGGCGACGACTGGTTCTGCCAGGACTGCGGCTTCCGCCGGCCCAACCCGCACTGGGCACTCCAGGGCACCCACGTGATCGACCCGCAGCGCGGCGCCTGGCCCATCCAGCTCCAGCTGCCCGGCCGGGCCAACCTGGCCAACGCCACCAGCTCGGCCGCCGTCGCCGCCGTGTTCGGCGTCGCCCCGCAGGTCGCCCTGGAGCGGATGCGCTCGGTGGCCGCCGTGGCCGGCCGCTACGACGTGGTCCAGTACCAGGGCCGGGACATCCGCCTGCTGCTGGCCAAGAACCCGGCCGGCTGGCTGGAGACCTTCTCCCTGATCGACGGCCCGCCCGCTCCGGTGATCCTCTCCGTCAACGCCCTCGACGCCGACGGCACCGACACCTCCTGGCTGTGGGACGTCGACTACGAGCGCCTCGCCGGGCACCCGGTCTTCGTGATGGGCCAGCGCAAGCTGGACCTGGCGGTCCGTCTGGAGGTCGCCGGGCTCCAGTTCCACGTGGTCGACACCCTGGAGCAGGCCGTCCGGATGGCCCCGCCCGGCCGGATCGAGGCCATCGCCAACTACACCGCCTTCCAGCAGCTGCGGAAGGTCGTGGCCGGCTGATGCCGCGCCCGCACACCAGTCTTTACGTGACGGAAGGCCTTCGAGGATGAGTGAGAGCAGCCTGCGCGTGGTCTGGGTCTACCCGGACCTGCTCAGCACCTACGGCGACCGGGGCAACGCCCTGGTCGTGGAGCGCCGGGCCCGCCAGCGCCACCTCAACGTGACCCGGATCGACGTCCGCTCCGACCAGGCGATCCCCACCAGCGGCGACATCTACCTGATCGGCGGCGGCGAGGACCGCCCGCAGCGCCTGGCCGCCGAGCGGCTGCGCGCCGACAGCGGCCTGGTGCGGGCCGCCGAGAACGGCGCGATCATCTTCGGCGTCTGCGCCGGCTTCCAGATCATGGGCCACGAGTTCATCAACGACCTCGGGGAGCGCGAGCCGGGCCTGGGCCTGCTCGACGTCTGGACCACCCGCGGCGAGGGCGCCCGCTGCGTCGGCGACGTGCTCGCCGACGTCGACCCCCGGCTCGGCCTGCCGCAGCTGACCGGCTTCGAGAACCACCAGGGCGTCACCCACCTCGGCCAGGGCGTCCAGCCGTTCGCGAACGTCTCCGTCGGCCGGGGCAACGGCACCGGTGACGGCACCGAGGGCGCCTGGCGGGACACCGTGTTCGGCACCTACCTGCACGGCCCCGTGCTGGCCCGCAACCCCGCCGTGGCCGACATGCTGCTCAAGCTGGCACTGGACGTGAGCGCCCTGCCGCCGGCCGACACCACCTGGTACGACGCGCTGCGCGCCGAGCGCATCGCGGCCGCGACGCGCCCCCAGTAGTACATCCGTACGCCCCGGTCGGGTGCCCGCCATGCGGTCACCCGGTCCGCGGGCGGCCCCGGAAGTACCACAATGGGGGCTGCCTACTGCACACCCTCCTCGGCAGCAGGCTGCAATTCCGCGCGGGGGCGCCGACGGCGCCGCTCCCGCGTCGGCTCCTGCCCGGCCGGACCAGGGGCCGTATGCTCGACTTCGCGGCCGTTTTCGGGCGTTCTGTCCGGATCGGCCGGTCCTTCACCCCACGGCCGCCTCCCCGCCACCACGGTGCGGGAGCGCCCCGTTGCGGTGTCGGCTCGTCGTCCCAGCCTGTAGTCCGGCCGTTCCTCGGTTCTGCTCGGGAGTTGCAAAGCTAATGCGTATTGGAGTGCTGACCAGCGGCGGTGACTGCCCCGGCCTGAACGCGGTGATCCGCTCCGTGGTCCACCGGGGGGTGGTCGACCACGGCGACGAGATCATCGGGTTCGAGGACGGGTGGCGCGGATTCCTGGAGGGCCACCACCGCCCCCTGACCCTGGACTCGGTGAGCGGCATCCTGGCCCAGGGCGGCACCATCCTCGGTTCCTCCCGGGTCCAGCCGAGCCACCTGCGGGACGGCGTCGAGCGGGCCAGGAAGTACTGCTCCGACCTCGGCCTGGACGCGGTCATCCCGATCGGCGGCGAGGGCACCCTGAAGGCCGCCAAGCTGATGAGCGACGCGGGCCTGCCGATCGTCGGTGTGCCGAAGACCATCGACAACGACATCGCCGCCACCGACGTGACCTTCGGCTTCGACACCGCCGTCTCGGTGGCCACCGAGGCTCTGGACCGGCTGAAGACCACCGCCGAGTCCCACCAGCGGGTCATGGTCGTCGAGGTCATGGGTCGGCACACCGGCTGGATCGCGCTGAACGCGGGCATGGCGGCCGGCGCGCACGCCATCGTCGTCCCGGAGCGCCCGTTCCACATCGAGAAGCTCACCGCCGTCGTCCGCGAGCGCTTCGATCGGCAGAAGAAGTTCGCCATCGTGGTCTGCGCCGAGGGCGCCAAGCCCGAGCCCGGCACCATGCACTGGGAGGAGGGCACCAAGGACATCTACGGCCACGAGCGGTTCACCGGCATCGCCACCCAGCTGTCCCGCGAACTGGAGCACCGCCTCGGCAAGGAGGCCCGGCCGGTGATCCTCGGCCACACCCAGCGCGGCGGCACCCCGACCGCCTACGACCGGGTGCTCGCCACCCGCTTCGGCTGGCACGCCGTCGAGGCCGTCCACAAGGGCGCCTTCGGGCACATCACCGCGCTGCAGGGCACCAACATCAACCTGGTGCCGCTGGCCGAGGCGGTCGCCGAGCTGAAGACCGTGCCGCAGGACCGCTACCTGGAGGCCGAGACGGTCATCTGACCGCCCTGCGCCCTCCCGCGGGCCCCCGGAGCGCACCGCGCGCTCCGGGGGCCCGCGCACGTCCCGGACGTCCGGTGGCCCGCGCCCGGCCCCGCCCGCTAGCGTGGCCGCAGGAGCCGACTGGAGGGACCGGGCATGGAGATCCTCGCGTACGGGGTGCAGGCCGACGAGCGGCCGCTGCTGGAGCAGGCCTTCGCCGGCCGGCACGGGCTGCGCTGCCTGGACGTGTTCCTCAACCGCGACACCGCCCCGCTGGCCGCCGGCTACCCGGCCGTCAGCAGCAGCGTCAACGCCGTCCTGGACGCCGAGACCCTCGCCGCCCTCGCCGCCGGGGGCACCAAGCTGATCGCCCAGCGCTCCACCGGCTTCAACAACATCGACCTCGACGCCGCCGCCGACCTCGGCCTCACCGTCGCCCGCGTCTCGCACTACAGCCCGCACTCCGTCGCCGAGCACGCCTGGGCCCTCGCCCTGGCCGTCAACCGCCGCCTCAACCGCGCCGCCAACCGCACCCGCGAGTTCGACTTCCGCCTCGACGGCCTGCTCGGCCGGGACGTCCACGGCATGACGGTCGGCGTGATCGGCACCGGCAAGATCGGCGAGTGCTTCGCCCGGATCGCGGCCGGCTTCGGCACCGAACTGCTCGGCTGGGACATCGCGCAGAACCCGGCCTGCCTGGACCTCGGTATGACGTACACCGAGCTGCCCGAACTCCTCACCCGCGCCGACCTGGTGAGCCTCCACGTCCCCCTCCTCCCCGCCACCCATCACCTCATCGACGGGGCCGCCCTCGCCCGGATGAAGGACGACGCGATCCTCGTCAACTCCAGCCGCGGCGGCCTCGTCGACAGCGCCGCCCTCGTCGAGACCCTGCGCGACGGCCGCCTCTCCGGCGTCGGCCTCGACGTCTACGAGGAGGAGACCGGCGTCTTCTTCACCGACCGCTCCATCCACGGCATCACCGACGACACCCTCGCCCGCCTCGTCACCTTCCCCCAGGTCCTCGTCACCAGCCACCAGGCCTACTTCACCCGCACCGCCGTCGGCCAGATCATCGACGCCACCGCCCGCAACATCGACGACTACGCCGCCGGCCACCGCAACGAGAACACCCTGGTACCGAAGGCCTGACCCCGCGAGGAGCCGGGTCGTCCCGGCGTTCACGGACCGTGAGGCCCGCCGGCCACAGCGGGCGAAGGACGTCCGGCGGCGACGGACGGCTGACGCCTCACCGGGCCGCATCGCCGACCGTCCTGCCGGGGCCCGGGGCCCCCTTCCCAGGGCTCCGCACGCCTCCGGGACCCGGCAGTCCGTGTCGGAGCGCGGAGCCCAGGCCGAGGAAGTGGAACCCGCCCAGCGTCGTCCGGGCACTTTCGGGGTCGGAACCGGCACAGCCCATCCGCGGAACACGCGCCGACGTCCCGTCAACGCGACGGTGACGACACCCTCGCCGACCTCGCGCTCTCACGGGCCGCATCCGAATCCACGGTCCTGCCGCCCTCCCGCCGGAGGCCCCTGATCCATCGTCAGCTGGGGTACGGGACGGGCTGGTCGGAGTTCCGGAATCCGATGGCACCGTGCGTATGCGCCTCGCTAGACTCCGCCCGCTCGATCACATGTGTGGTCTTTCCGTGAGCGCGACCTGCCCACAATGGGGGGAATGGATGAACGTGCTGCCGATCGGCAGACGAGTACGACGGAAGCGAGGTGGAGGCGGCCGCGCAGCCGCCTCCGGGGCCCTCCTGCTGGCCGTTCTGGCCTCGCTGGTGGGCCAGGCCGCACCGGCCCAGGCCGTGGGGGCAACTCCTACGGCGGGCGCTCCGGCGGACCAGAGCTCGAAGCCGAGTCCGACCGCTGACCCGAGCCCGACCGCGAAGTCGAGCCAGAACCCGAGCCCGACCGCGACGGCGGGCACCACGGCCGCCGCGCCGGACCGGAGGGCCGACCAAGGAGCCGCCGCCCGCGAGCTCCAGCAGGCCGCCCCGAACGGCCCGTGCCCGACGGAGCTGCAGCCCGGCACGGTGGCGAGCTGCACCCTCGACCAGAGCGCGACCGCCGTCTTCAGCCTCACCCTGCCGCAGCAGAAGGACCTGCTGCTCGTGCAGATCGTCGCCACCCAGGGATCGATCACCCCGACCGTGGTCGCACCGGACGGCACCATCGTGAACTGCGACGACCCGGTCGGCCCGAGCTGGGGCAGCAACAAGGCCCTGCGGTGCGCCATCACCCAGGCGGGCACGTACACGCTGAAGGTCGGCATCGTCACCGGTTCGGCGACCGGTCTCGCGGTGTCGTACCTGCCGCTGCTGTCCACCGCGGCCTGCCGGACGGTGAGCGCCGCCGACCTCGCCCTGGGCGCCCCGACCGTCTTCCAGGGCTCGCTGGCACTCGGTTCGGCCGGTGACTGCTACCAGGCGAACGACCTCGTCGCCGGCGACATGCTCCGCACCGGTTCCGCGGTCCAGCGCGGCACCGTCGTCGTCTACGACGCCACGGGCGCCCAGGTCTGCGGCCAGTGGATCTACCCCGACTGCCGGCTCACCGGCACCGCACCGTTCCGGATCACCGTCCAGCGCCACAACGGCGAGGCCCTGGCGTACGACTTCTTCGCGGCGCGGCTCTCCCACCCGGAGGGCTGCACGCTGGTCGAGCCCCAGGCGTTCGGTGTCTCCCCGGATCTGACCTCCGCCACCCGGTGCCGCACCCTGCGCGTCCCGGAGTCCGCGAGGTACGACTTCGGCCCGGTCGTCCAGAACGACGGCTCCGTCTCCGGCGGGCTGCTCGCAGCCGACGGCACCCCGAAGGGCGGACTCTGCTACCAGGGCGCCTGCGACCTGACACCTGGTGACTACACCTGGGCCGTCGACGCGTACGCCACCTCGGTCGGCGCGTTCGGCATGGCCTTCCACTCGACCAAGGAGACCAGGGGCTGCGTCGCCACCAACGACACCGGCCTGACGGCCGGCCCGGCCACGGGCACCTTCGACGGGCCTGGCCAGCAGCTCTGCCTGTCCCTGCCGACCGCCTCCGGAAAGGGCGTCTACCTGCTCAACCGGCCGCCCGCCGACGGCACGCCGGTCAATGCCCAGGTCCTCGACGCCTCGGGCGCCAAGCAGTGCGAGATCAGCGGCGGCTCGTCCACCACCTGCAAGCTGACCGGCATCGCCCCGTTCCGCGCGGTGCTGACCGGAACGCCGTCCAAGGCCTACGGGCTGGTGGTCCACCGGACCGAGGTGACCGACGGCTGCACCGCCTGGCCGCAGAGCGGGTTCGACGGCACCTGGGGCGCCGAGGTCCCGCTGACCGCGGCCGCACCGCAGGCCTGTCTGAGCCTGCCCGCGGACCAGCACTCCACCCTCGAACTGGTCGACTACACCAACATCAAGAACCAGCTCAACGCCGAGGTGACGGTGGTCGACGCCGCCGGCACCCCGGTCTGCACGGCGGTCTCGTACGGGAACTCGGCCAAGACCTGCCGACTGGCCGCCGGCGCCCCGTACACCGCGCTGCTGAACGGCTGGGGCGGGCCGGACACGTACAAGCTCGTCCGGCACGACATCTCGCCGAGCGGGAACTGCCTGACCCCGGCCTCGACCAAGGTCGGCGGCCCCGGCACCTCCTTCGACCTGACCTCGGCGCTGGACGCCCGCTGCGTCCGGATCACCGCCGCGAGCAGCGACAAGTACACGCTGGGCGTCCGGACCTCGGACGGCCCGAACGGCAAGAACGCACTGCTCAGCGTCGTCGACACCGAGGGCAAGTGGCTCTGCACCCAGTTCGGCACCGCCTGCAAGCTCACCGGCACGGGCTCGTACACCGCGGTCGTGCTCGCCTCCGGGTACCAGGGCAAGCCGATCCACACCAGCGTCGACGCCTGGAAGTTCCAGACAGCCGAGGGCTGGGCGCCCGAGTGCACCGCGAACCCGATCGCCGTCGAGGGCTTCCCGCAGCGCAGCGGGGTGTTCACCGACGACTCGACCGGCTACTGCGCGGTGGTCGACATGAAGGCCAACCAGTCCTTCAACGTGGTCGGCACCAGCAGCGCCACCGGGATGAACGACATCCCGTGGCTGGGCCTGATGCGGGGCTCCCGGTGGGACGACTACTCCGGATACCAGTGCATTTCCAACTACGGGACCTTCGGGGGCCGGTGCCTGTCCGACTCGCAGGCCGAGCAGGCCGTACTGGTGCTGAGCAGCGTCACGGCGGGCACACCGGTCGAGTACAGCATGCAGGGCACCTGCGACTCCGCCTGCCCGGTACCGCGGCCGCAGACGGCCCTGACCTCGGTCAGCCCGTCCAGCGGCGCCGCCGGGACGAGGGTCCAGGCCGTGATCCGGGGCAAGGGGCTAACCCTGGGCAGCAGGGCCAAGCTGGTGGGCAACGGCTCCTCCAGCTGGCCGCTGCTGTCGACGCTCTCCGTGAACGCCGACGGCACCGCGCTCGACGTGCTGCTCGACACCAACGGCCTGGCGCCGGGCAGTTACGGCATCGCGCTCGACGGCGTCTACGGGGTCTCGCTCCCCGACGCCTTCACCGTCACCGCCGCCACCGCCCCGGCCAGGAGCCGGTTCGTCCCGATCACTCCGGCCCGCTTCCTGGACACCCGGGACGGCACCGGCGCCCCCGCGCAGCGGGTCGGCCCGGGCGGCGTGGTCGAGCTTCAGGTGGCGGGTGTGAACGGTGTTCCGGCGACCGGGGTCACGGCGGTCGTCATGAACGTCACGGCCGTGGACCCGACCGAGCCGGGCTGGGTCACGGTCTACCCCGACGGCCGGCCGCTGCCGGGCGTGTCCAACCTCAACTTCGGGACCGGGCACACCGTCCCGAACCTGGTGACGGTGCCGGTGGTGAACGGGAAGGTCGACCTGCGCAACGAAGCAGGCTCGGTCGACCTGACCGCCGACGTCACCGGCTACTACACCGACGCGGCCACCGGCTCGGCCTTCTCCCCGATCACTCCGGCCCGCTTCCTGGACACCCGGGACGGCACCGGCGCCCCCGCGCAGCGGGTCGGCCCGGGCGGCGTGGTCGAGCTTCAGGTGGCGGGTGTGAACGGTGTTCCGGCGACCGGGGTCACGGCGGTCGTCATGAACGTCACGGCCGTGGACCCGACCGAGCCGGGCTGGGTCACGGTCTACCCCGACGGCCGGCCGCTGCCGGGCGTGTCCAACCTCAACTTCGGGACCGGGCACACCGTCTCCAACCTGGTGACGGCGCCGGTGGTGAACGGGAAGGTCGACCTGCGCAACGAAGCAGGCTCGGTCGACCTGACCGCCGACGTCACCGGCTACTACGGGGACTCCGGCTCGGCCTTCTCCCCGACCACCCCGGTTCGGCTGCTGGACACCCGCAAGGGTGTCGGCGCCCGGGCCGGAACGGTGGGCCCCGGCGGCGTCCTCAGCGTGCCGGTGACCGCGATCGAGGGCGTGCCGGCCACCGGTGTGACCGCCGTGGTCCTGAACGTCACGGTCACCGAGCCGACGGCGGACAGCCGACTGACCGTCTACCCGCACGGGACCGCCCGCCCGGACGCGGCGAACCTCACCTTCACGGCCGGGCAGACCAGGGCCAACCTGGTCGTCGTCCCGGTGGTGGACGGCCGGGTGTCGCTCTTCAACCAGTGGGGTGACACGCACGTGATCGCCGACCTGAACGGCTACTTCACGGCCTGATCCCGCACCGCCCCGAACGCCGCCGTGCCGCCCGATCCCCGGG
>NZ_JBHVFE010000031.1:0-36397 GCF_042801945.1 Kitasatospora sp. NPDC057542 | reverse complement strand
GGCCGACCCCTCCGCCGACCCGGCGGGAGGGCTGCCGATGCAGGGGCCGGCGGTGAAGGCGGGCGGGATTCCCTGCGTGGACTGAGATCCCCGGAGGTGGGGCGGTCGGTTCCGCCGCGCCGTCAGTCAGGGCCGGGGTGGATGTCCGTGAGGGGCTCCCGGTCGAGGACCTCGACGTACACGATCCGCCCGTCCACGACGTCCAGGGCGAGCATGCCGTCGGCCGGTGAGAGCGGTACGCACCGATGGCCGGGCCGAACGGCTGACCGTCCGGACGCGGCTCCGTCCGCAAGCTCCGGCAGAAGCCGTCACCGCAGCGGCACCGCGCGACCAGCCGGAGGTCCCGGGCGGCGACGGCCGGTTCGCGCTCGCCCTCGTGCTCCAGGAGGTCGACCGGCTCGCGGATCAGGTCCGGGAAGACCTCGCGGACCAGCGGCGGGTGGTGCTCCGGCGTCGTCACGGGCGGGGCGCCTTCACGCCGTGGACGGCGGCGTACTCGGCGGCGAGCCAGGGGCCCAGGTCGTCGACGAGCACGGCCAGGGTGGCCCGGTCGGCGGTGGGGGTGCGGGCGGTGCCGGCGGCGAGGCGCAGCTGGTCGGCACGCTGCGGGTAGTAGCCGGCGAAGGCCTCGGCGGAGGCGGCGAGGTCGCTGGTCCAGCCGCCCCAGCGGGGCATGACCAGGGTGAAGCCGGTGCGGACCAGGCGGCGGGAGGCGGCCCGGACGAGGGCGCGCAGTTCGACGTCCGTACCCGCGGCGGCCGCGCGTTCGCGCCACCTGGTCAGGGCCAGGGCGAGGTCGCCGTTGGTCTCCCGGGCCAGCAGCGAGGTGGGGCGGTAGCGGGGGAGCCGGGCGGCGAGGTCCTCGCCGAGCAGCGGGGTGCAGAGGCAGGCGACGAACCAGCCCAGGTCGTGCCGCTCCAGCTCACTGAGCAGGGTGCCGGTGCCGAAGAGCAGCACGCCGACGCCGTCCACCTGGGCGAACTCGGCGTCGAGCGCCGCTTCGAGGGCGTCGGCCGCCGCCCGGTCCGCGGGGGTGGGCTCGTGGTGCAGGGCGAGCAGCAGGTCGAGGTCGGAGACGCCGGGGGTCGCGGTGCCGCGCGGGACGCTGCCGTAGAGGTAGGCGCTGTGCAGCCGGTCGGGGCCGAAGGCCGCGGCGATCCGCTCGCGGGCGGCGGTGACCACCGGCGCGAACGCCGGCGGCACGCGGTCGAGCGAGCCCTCCCGGGCGATGCAGCCGTCCCGGTCCAGTCCCTGAGTGGTGGTCATGGCCGCACTCTGCCCTACCCTCACCGCGCCGACCAGCGAATATCCGTCGGTCCGGCGGATTGTCAGTCGTGTGTGCAAGCATCCGTCGCACACGAACACGACCGGCGTGAGGGGATCGGCATGGGCACCTGGGACATCGGACACTTCGACAGCGACTCGGCGGCGGACTTCAGCGGCGGTCTGGACGACGCGGCGCCGGGCGAGCGGGAGGCGCTGCTCCGCTCCGCGCTGCGGTGCGCCGTCGGGGCGGAGGAGTTCCTGGACTCCGACGAGGCGGTGGAGGCGGTCGCCGCCGCCGCGCTGGTGGCGGCGCAGTGCCCGGGCGGGGCGGCGGTGACCAGTGCGTACGGTCCGAAGGAGCCGGTGCCGCCGCTCGCCGCCGAGCTGCGCCCGCTCGCGGTGGCGGCGCTGGACCGGGTGGTGGCGCAGGAGTCGGAGCTCGCGGAGCTGTGGGACGAGACGGAGAGCGGTCCGGCCTGGCGCGAGGGCATACGGGCGCTGCGGGAGGTCCTCGCCGCGGCGTCGCCGGCGGACGCGCCGGTGGCCGGGAGCTGAGCGGCCTGGGGCCGAGCCGCCGGGAGCGGAACGGCCTGGCGTCGGGCGGCCGTCAGCGGCGGGCCGCCGTCCACCAGTAGCCGAGCGCGGTCAGGCTGGTGGCGGCGCCGAGCAGGCAGACGGCCGTCCAGCCGCCGTGGTCGTAGACGACGGTGGACAGGATCGCGCCCGCGCCGCACCCGGCGGAGTAGAGCAGCATGTAGCCGGCGGTCAGGCGGCTCTGCGCCTCGGGGCGGACCTGGTAGAGGAGGTGCTGGTTGGCGACGTGGACGGACTGCAGGCCGTAGTCGATCACCACCATGGCGAGCACCAGCCACCAGACCGAGTGCGGGAGCAGTGCGGCCGGGAGCCAGCCGGCCAGCATGGCCAGCAGGCCGATCCCGGCGGTGCGTTCGGCCCGACCGCGGTCGGCCTGGCGGCCGGCGTACCCGGCGCCGAGGGCGCCGGCGGCACCGGCGAGGCCGAAGAGCCCGATCCGGGTGTGGCTGAGGTCGAAGGGAGGCGCGGCGAGCGGGAGCACCATCGGGGTGAGCAGCACGGTGACGGAGGTGAAGCTGAGCAGCGCGAGGACGGCCCGCACCCGGAGTACGCGCTCCTGAGCGAAGAGCGCGAAGACCGAGCCGACCAGGCGGGGGTAGCCGATCCGTTCGGCCGCCCGGTGCCGTTCGGACGGGACGGCCGCCGCCACGGCGACGGCCATGGCGGCGGTCGCGACGGCGGAGGCGACGTAGACGGCGCGCCAGCCGGCCAGGTCGCCGATGGTTCCGGCGACGGTGCGGGCGAGCAGGATGCCGACCACGATGCCGCTGGTCACGGTGCCGACCACCCGGCCCTGGTCGCCCGGGGCGGCGAGTTGGGCGGAGCAGGCGACGACCACCTGGGCGACGACCGCGAGGACGCCGACGGCGGCCATCGAGAGGAGCAGCAGCGGAGCGGAGGGGGCGAGTGCGACGGCGAGGAGGGCGAGGACGGACAGGCCGAGCTGGGAGGTGATCAGGGTGCGGCGGTTGACGTGGTCGCCGAGCGGCACGAGCAGCAGCAGGCCCAGGGCGTAGCCCGTCTGGGTGAGGGTGCCGACCAGGCCGATGGTCGCCGGGTCGATGCCGTGGTCCCGGGCGATCAGGTCGAGCAGCGGTTGCGAGTAGTAGACGTTGGCCACGGCGAGGCCGCAGGCGACGGAGAGCAACCAGGCGACGGCGGGTGACAGGCCGCGCGGTGGTGCCCCGGTGGGGGCGCCGGTCGTGTCGGCGGCGGTCGTGGTGGAGGCGGTCGTGGTGGAGGCGGATGCGCGGGCGGGAGAGGTCATGGGCGGGGCTCCCTCGAAGGACGCAGTGGTTTCAAAGTGCTACCACCGCACCATGGCATATCCTGGTTTCAATAAGCAACCACGTTCTGATCGGTACGCTGGGCGCCGACCGGTGAGCGCTGAGAGGTGGAAGAAGTGCCGAAACGCATCACGCACGAGGAATCGGCCTGCCCGGTCGCCCGTCCGCTCGACGTCGTCGGTGACGGCTGGACGCTGCTGATCGTCCGTGACGCCTTCGACGGGCTGCGCCGCTTCGGGCAGTTCCAGAAGAACCTCGGCCTGGCCAAGAACATCCTGTCGGCCCGCCTGGCCAACCTGGTCGCCAACGGGGTGTTCGACCTCGCGCCGGCCGCCGATGGCAGCCCGTACCAGGAGTACGTGCTCACCGAGAAGGGTCGTGCGCTGTTCCCGGTGATCACGGCGCTGCGGCAGTGGGGCGACCAGTGGTTCTTCGAGGAGGAGGAGCCCCGGGCGCGCCTGGTGGACCGCGAGTCCGGCGCGCCCGTCGCGCCGGTCGAGGTGCGCTCGGCGGACGGCCGGGTGCTCGGGCCCGAGGACGCGAGGGTGCTGCTGCCCTGAGGCGTGCCGCTGCCATCGGCCAGGTGGTGGCCGGTGGCAGCCGGGGTCGGGGCGCGTCGGGTCAGCTCTGGGCGGCGGGTTCCGAGCCCGTCGCCGAGCCGGAGGGCGTGGACGGCTGCCAGGGGCTCGGCGGCGGGATGCCGGGCGCCAGCGGCCCGGTCGGCGGTTCGACGTGCTGGTCCATGGTCTCGGCCCGTCCGATCAGCCGGGAGAACCACCCGCCGGTCTCGATGTCCACCAGGATGATCTGGGTCACCGGCTGTGGTGGCGGCGCCACCATGATCAGTGCGGTCGGCTGGAAGCCGGCCCAGGCCGTCCCGGTGTACTTGGCCTTGGTCACCAGCAACGGCGGCTTCAGCGGGTTGCCGCAGGAGCAGCGCACCCGGGGCACGCCCTGGTCGTCCACCAGGACGGCGGTGCCCGCCTGGAGTGCGGACTGGTAGTCGACCACCCCGCCGCTCTTGTGGTTGTGGTTGGTCACCCGGGTGTCCACCCGCAGGTAGGCGGAGGTCAGCGAGCGCAGATAGCGGGGGATCTCGGCCTGCGCGATGCCGGCAGCGGAGGCCCAGGCGCGCCCGGTGTCCCCGGTCGAGACCATCCCGATCAGGCGCTCGGTGTCGCAGCTCGGCTTGCCCATCGTCCCGGCGTACAGCCCGGCGGAGCCGCCCTCGACGCTGTGGAACAGAGCCGGCGAACCGCTCCCGGGCGAGGCGCCGCCCGGCCGCTGCGCCGTCGGGGCGACGGGGGCAGGCGCGAGGGCACTTGCCCCTCGGGTCTCCACCGACGGGGTGAACGGGTCCGGCCCGGGATCGGCCGGGGCCTGCAGGGCGACCTCGTTCACGGCCGGCACGGCCGGGTTGTGGCCGCCCTGGTAGTCGGCGATCAGCACGGCGGCCACCACGGCCACCGCCACCATGCCCGCCGCCAGGGCCAGCCCCTTCCCGGAGCGCCACCACGGCCGGCGGGCCTCGCGCCCGGGCCCGCCGGACGACGGCCCACCGGGCCCGCCGGTACCGCCCGGTCCCGATGGTCCGCCCGGCCCGCCCGCATCCCCGCCGGACGACGGACCGGCCAGTGGCCCGGACGGCCGATCGTTCGCAGGCTCGGTGGGCGGGCCGGACGGAGGCGGTTGGGCGGTCATCGGGGCTCCGTTTCGCAGGTGGCCGGCCGGCCACGGCCGACCCGGGAAGCTCCGGCCACTCGCTTCTCTTTCTCTCCCGCCGCCCCGTTCGCCGCAACAGCAGGTGCCCGGGGCGTCGCCGAGCGCGCCCACCGGCCGTCGGCGACCCTGGAAACCCACCGGAAACCACCACGGCACCCGGCCGGGAACCGACCGGATGCCGAGCGATCCCGGGCCCAGGCCGGGGCCCGAGCATCCCGCGAGCGACGAGGAGACGGCATGCAGCAGCCCACCACGCGGGCCGCGGGCCCGCCCGGCGCCGTCCGCGGCTGGCTGGACGCGCTCGCCGTCGTGCTGGCCGGGTTGGTCGCGATGGCGGCGGTGGCCGCGCTCGGCCTCTGGCTCGCCGGCGCCGACGACCTCCCGGACGGGGGCTTCCCCGCCGTGCTGGCCGCGATGCTCGCGCTCTCCGTCGGCGGCACCGTCCGACTCGACGGCGGCGCGGGAGACTTCGCGGCCGTCGGGGCCGGGATCAGCGCCATGCCGCTGAGTGTCTCGGTGGCCGGCGCGGTCGTGATGGCGGAGGTGTTCCTGCGCCGGCTGGGCTTCCGTGCGGTCGTGGGCGGCGGTGAACTGCTCGGAAGGATCGGCCGGACGGTACTGCTCTGGCTGCTCGCCCTGGTGCTGCTCACCCTCGGCGCCCAGCACACCTTCGTCGTCCCGCTCAGCGGCGACCTGGCGCAGACGATCGGCGGCGTGCTCGGGCTCACCCCGGAGGTCGGCTTCCACGCGGACGGCCCGACCACCGTGGGCATCGGGCTGGCCTGGTTTCTCCTGGTACTCGCGGTCACCTTCGCGGTGTCCCGGCGGGCCCCGCTGCCGCCCGCTCTGGTGCGCTACCAACTCGCGGTCCGCCCGGCCGCGTTCGCGCTCTGGCTGGTCCTGCTGGCGTACCTGGCGGTCGGTGCGGCGGTCGGGGCGCTGACCGCGATCGTGCACGACAACGCCCGGCAGACCCTGGCCGTGGTGCTGCTCGCGCTGCCCAACCTGGCCTGGCCGGCCTTCGGTGTCGGGCTCGGCGCCGAGTGGCACGGACGGCTGGTCGGCGCACTCGGCCTGCCCGTCCCCGAACCGCTCAGTGCCGTGCTGCGCACCCCCGGGGGCGGGCAGGCGACCGTCGACCTCGGCACCCTCGCGGAGCAGGACGCGCGCGTCTGGTGGCTGCTGCCGCTGGCCGCCGTCCTGCTGCTCGCGGCCGCGTTCCTGGCGGCCCGCCGCTCGCCGCGCACCGTCCGGCTCTGGCAGCACGCCGTCCGGTTCGCGCTCGCCACCGCCGTCACCGTGCTGCTGATGGGCCTGTGGACCCGGGTGGACGCCGACTACGGGCTCTCCGTGCTCGGTGTCGGCCTCGGCCAGGGCGGGCTGGCCGACCTGCTGGGTGCCGTGCTCGGCGGCAACAACCCGCTGGCCGGGCTGGGCGGCGGCAGCCTCACCCTGCGCCCGGTGCTCTGGACGGCGGTGCCGCTCGCGGCGGGCTGGGGGCTGCTGACCGGCGCGCTCGGCGCCCTGCTCGCCACCCGCGTGCGGCACCGCGGCGAGGAGCCGGCGGACGGTGCGCGGGGCGCCGGCACGGGGTGAGGGCGGGCGCGGCCGCGCTCGGAACAATCGGTGGCCGGAACGTCAGAAGGCCTCGGCCAGAAGGATGACGGCCGCCGGGACGGCCTGACCGAGTGCGCCGCGCCACAGCTTCGGTTCCGAGGCGAACAGCGTGGCCCCGCCCGCGACCATGAACGCCGCGATGTAGAGCACCACGGCCCGTCCGGCCCCCGGGTGCCCGCTGTGCAGCAGGACCAGGCCGGCGACCAGGCCGAGCGCCAGGAACAGGTTGTAGAAGCCCACGTTGACGCGCCACAGTCGGACCTCCGGGGCGTCCGCCGTGCCGCCGGTCAGCAGGCGCCGCACCCGTGGGTGCCCGTACAGGAAGCTCTCCAGGGGCCAGACGATCAGGTGGATCGCCGCGGCGACCACGGCGAAGACCTGGCTCACGGCGTTCATGGCGGACGGCTCCCTCCTGACGAGGGTGAGGGCGGCGGGTCGTTGAGGTGCGCCCAGAGCAGCGCGAGGTCGTTCTCCCGGCGGAACGGCGGGGCACCCGATCTCCTTCTCCAGCCGGTAGCCGGCGACCCGCCGCCCGACCAGCCCGGCGGGCAGGCCGTCGGCCGACTGCTCGGCGGAGGTCACGGCCCACCGGTCCGGTGGGGGCGGACGGGCTGTGCGGGGGCGGGCCCCGGCGGTCGAGCAGCTGTAGCGGCAGCAGTGCGCCGAGCCGGGCGTCGGGCCGGGCGTCGGGCCGGGCCGGGTGTCGCCCGGGAGGACATCCCGCCCGGTGGGGCGACGTGGGTGGGGCGGAACGCGAACTCGTCCATGGGCGGCTACTTTTCCTCCGCCGCGCGATCCCCGTCGCGCGCGGCACGACTCGCACCACAGGTCGCCTCCCACTCTACCGGCGGCGGCCCGGCCGGGCCCCGCGCAGCGGACCGAGGGCGGCGGTCACCGCCGCATGATGCTCGGCTCGTGCCGGCGCAGCAGCGCCACCACCACCAGGCCGTACAGCAGCGAGAGCCCGGGCAGCAGCGCCATGCCCGTCAGCCAGCCGGAGCGCTGATGGCGGAACATCGGGTCGGCGGTGATCGCGTTCGGGAAGATGCCGTGCAGCTCGACGGTGCGCGCCATCGCCGACAGGCCCCAGCGGGACGGGACCAGCCAGGCGAACTGCTCCAGCGCCGGGACGCCGTGCAGCTTGAGCATCAGGCCGCTGAACACGATCTGCACCACCGAGAGGAGCACCAGCAGCGGCATGGTGGCCTCCTCCTTGTCCACCAGCGCCGAGACCACCAGGCCGAGCATCATCGCCGAGAAGGCGAGCAGCGCGACCGCGATGATCAGCTCGGGCAGCTGCGGCATCACCACCCCGGTCGGCACCGCGAAGGACAGGTCCACCCCGGCCAGGCCGACCACGGTCAGCACCGCGGCCTGGGCCACCGTGACCGTGCCCAGCACCACCACCTTGGAGACCAGGTAGGCCGATCCGGACAGCCCGACCGCCCGCTCCCGCCGGTAGATCGCGCGCTCCTTGACCAGCTCGCGCACCGAGTTGGCGGCGCCGGTGAGCAGTCCTCCGATGCACAGCGTGAGGAGGCAGTTGACGGCGTTGTCGGGGGAGAGGCGGGAGCCGGCCATCGCCCGGCACATCAGGCCGATCACGAAGGGCAGCATCACCATGACGGTGAGGAAGAGCCGGTCGGCGGCGAGCACCGCGGTGTACCGGCGCACCAGGGTGCCCAGTTGGGAGAACCAGCCCTGCGGCTTCTCCCGGCCGACCGCGGGTGCCACCGGTGCGAGCGCGGAAGCGCCCTGATCCGGACGCGGGTACGGCGCCGGCCCGTCCTCCGCCCCGACGTAGCGCGCGTACTGCGGGGACTCCCGGAACCGCTGCTGCCAGGCGGCGTGGTCCTCGTTCTCGAAGGCCTCGAAGGCCTCCGGCCACTCCGTGAAGCCGAAGAACTCCAGCGCCTCGCCGGGCGGCCCGTAGTACGCCGTCCGTCCGCCCGGGGCCAGCACCAGCAGGCGGTCGCAGACGTTCAGACTCAGCACGCTGTGGGTCACCACGACCACCGTCCGGCCGTCGTCGGCCAGCCCGCGCAGCATCCGCATCACGGAGCGCTCCATGCCCGGGTCCAGGCCGGAGGTCGGCTCGTCGAGGAAGAGCAGGGACGGCTTGGTGAGCAGTTCCAGCGCGACGCTGACCCGCTTGCGCTGGCCGCCGGAGAGGCTGGCGATCACCTGGTCGGCCCGGGCGTCCAGGCCCAGTTCGTGGATCACCGCGCGGACCCGGGCCTCCCGCTCGTGCGGATCGGTGTCGCCGGGGAAGCGCAGCTCGGCAGCGTAGGAGAGGGCACGGCGGACGGTGAGCTGGGTGTGCAGGATGTCGTCCTGCGGTACCAGGCCGATCCGGCGGCGCAGCTCGGCGTAGTCGCGGTAGAGGTCGCGGCCGTCGTACAGCACCGTGCCCCGGTCGGCCGGGCGCAGCCCGGTGAGCGCGTTGAGCAGGGTGGACTTGCCCGCGCCGCTCGGGCCGGCCACCGCGAGCAGCGCCTTCTCGGCGAGCGGGAAACCGACGTCGTCCAGCAGTACCCGGTGGTCGGGGCCGGCCCGGACCACCAGGTGCCGGACGTCGAGGGAGACCTCGCCGGTGTCGGTGTACTCGACCAGCCGGCCGTCGGCCAGGCAGAGCGCGCAGTGGCCGATGCCGACGATGTCGGCCGGGCCGAGCGGTGCCCGCCGGACCGGTTCGCCGTTGAGGTAGGTGCCGTTGTGGCTGTCCAGGTCGACGATCTCGCGGCCGCCGCCGGGCAGTTCACGCAGTTCGGCGTGGTGCCGGGAGACCACCAGGTCGTCCAGGACCAGGTCGTTGTCGGGCGAGCGGCCGATCCGTACCGTGTACCCGGGAAGCCGCAGCACGGCGCTCGGGCTGCGGAAGGTGCCGGAGAGCTGCGGGGCCACCAGGGACGGTTGCCGCTGCGCCGCGAGCACGGGATCCGGGGCGGGGACGGGGGCCCGGGCGGGCGGATCGGTGAAGGACGCGCAGGGGCCGTCGGCCGGGTCGCCGAAGCGCAGCCGGGTACCCGGGCCGACGGCCTCGCTGCTGACCCGCAGACCGTGGTCGTAGGTGCCGTTGGTGCTGCCGACGTCCTCCAGCAGCCAGTGGCCGTCGGTGGCGCGCAGGATCGCGTGGTGCCAGGAGACCCGGGGGTCGTCCAGGACGACCTCGCCGGTCGGGTCGCGGCCGAGGTGGTAGGCCCGGGCCGGGTCGATCAGCTGCGAGTCGCTGTCGGTGGCCAGTACGAGGGGCGGCGCGGTGGGTGCGCCGGGGCGCTCTCCCATGCTGCGCATTCTATCGCCGCTGCGGTCGCGGCGGCGGCCGGAGAGCGGTTCCGGAGTGCGGGATTGGACTGGACCACTTCCTCCGTGCGCCACTATCGTTCGGCATGCCCGTGGATCGCGCGGAGCCGGAGGTCGTCGAGTGCTTCGGAACGGAACCCATGAGCGTCTGGCCGCAGTTGCGACGATCCCGGACCGTCCGGGCCGGGCACGCCACCGGCCGGGTGCTGCGGTGCGGACTGATGGACACCATGCTCGCCGACCTCGCCGTCTCGGTCGTGCTCTGCTTCGAGCACCCGCTGGACGACGGCCGGCTCTCCGCCGGCCTGGCCCGCGCGCTGGAGCGGGTGCCGGTCTTCGCCGGACGGCTGCGCACCGTCGAGGGCGTCCTGGAGGCGGTCTGCGACGACAGCGGAGTGCCGTTCGACGTCTACGGTGTGGAGGGCACGCTCGCCGAGGCGATGGGCCGGGTGACGGCGCCCGGCTCCGAACTGGTCACCCCGTTGGACGCCCCCGCCGCGCGCACCGGCGGCCTCCCGTTGCTCACCGTGCGGGTGACCCGGACGGCCGACGGCGGGACGGTGCTCGGTTGCTCCTGGCACCATGCGATCGGTGACCTGCACAGCTTCATGCTGCTGCTGCGGATCTGGTCCGCTGCGGTCGGGGGAGAGTCGCTGCCGGATGCCGAACTCGTGGACGACCAGGACGAGTTGCTGAACGATGTGCTCCCCGCCGAGGACTGCGGCCGGCCCGGATTCCGGGTGCCGTCGGCGGAGGAGGCGGAGCTGCTGGCCCGCGAGGTGGCGGCCGGGCCGCGTGCCAACCGGATCGTCCAGATCGCCTTCACCGACGCCGAAGTGGCCCGCATGGGCGAGGAGTTCGGTGCGGCGACCGGGCGGCGACTGTCCTCCGGTGACGTGCTCTGCGCCCACCTCCTCAGCACCCTCCGGGAGTTGGACGGGGACGATGCCGAGCGGATGCTGACCGTGCCGGTCAACGCTCGCCGCCGGCTGGGCCTGTCGCCCGCGCTGGTGGGCAACCTGCTGAGCGAGGTCCATGTGCCGCACCGGCCCGAGGACGGTCCGGCGGTGCTGGCGGGCGCGCTGCGCACGGCGGTCGAGGAGTTCCCGACCGCGCACCTCAACCTCCGCGCCAACCTGTGGTTCCTGGCCACCCTCGGCCGCTCACGGCTGCGCGACTGCGTGCCGCTGGGCTTCGATCCGGGGGCGCGCCGGTTCAGCTTCTCCAACTGGAGCGGTTTCGGTGCCTACGCGGTGAGCTTCCAGGGGCATCGCCCGGTGCTCTTCAGCCCGGCAGCCAACTATCCGCTCCCCTGGGTCAGTTGGACGGTCGAGGGGTTCCGTGGCGAGGGCCGGCTGGCCACCGTGGTGCTGCCGGCCCGGCTCGCCGCCCGGGTGCGCGGGGCGGAGGGCCGGGCGGCGCTGCACCGGTTCCGGCGGGCCGAGGACCAACTGCCCGGGTCGGCCGAGGTGCTGCCCAAGGTGATCTGAGCCGTCGTACGCACCGGGGAGCCGGGTGCCCACGTGGTCAGCGGTGCTTCATCACGAGGTCCAGCGCGTGCCGCAGCTGCTCACGGCCGGGCTGGACGGCACGGTCGAGGGCCGGGGCGAAGGGCAGGACGGCGCCGTCCGGGCGGGTGATCCGGCGGGGCGGGGCGACCAGGCGCATCTCCTCGGCGGCGGTGGCCAGCACTTCGGCGCCGAAACCGCAGCTGCGGTTGGAATCGTCCAGGACGACCAGCCGGCCGGTGCGTTCCAGCGACTCGGCGAGCGCCGGCCAGTCGAAGGGGTGCACCGTGCGCGGGTCGAGGACCTCCACCGAGAGGTCCGGCGCCAGTTCCTCGGCGACCGCGAGGGCGTCGTGCACCAGGTGCCCGAGGGCGACCACGGTGACGTCGGTGCCCGGCCGGTGGATCCGGGCCCGGCCGAGCGGGACGGGGACGAGTTCCCAGGTGACGGTCTCGCGCACGGGCATCGCGGCGGCGGGTGCGAACACCACGACCGGGTCCGGGTCGCGGATCGCCGAGCGCAGCAGCCCGTAGGCGTCGGTCGGGGTGGCGGGCACCGCCGTCTTCACCCCGGCGTGCGCGAACAGGCTGTACGGGTGGTCGGAGTGCTGCCCGGCCCAGCCGTCCCGGGAGCCCGAGCCCGGCACCAGGCAGGTCAGCGGGACGGTGGCCTGACCGCCGGACATCAGCGAGAACTTGTGGGCCTGGTTGACGAGTTGCTCGAAGACCAGGAACAGCAGGGACGGGATCTGGAACTCCAGCACCGGACGCCGGCCGGCCAGCGCGGCGCCGACCGCCATCGAGGTGAAGGCCTGCTCGGACAGCGGGGTGTCGACGATCCGCCCCGGTCCGAAGCGGTCCAGCAGGCCGAGCGTCGGACCGGCCAGACCGGCGCCGATGTCCTCGCCGAACACGCAGACCGCCGGATCGGCGGAGAGTTCGTCGGCCAGCGCCCGGTTGAGCGCCCTGGTGTACGAGAGCCTGGTCACGGTGTCACTCCTGCCCGGGGCCGCAGCCCGTCGGCGTACAGGTGGTCCAGTGCGCCCGCCGGGTCCGGGTGCTCCGAGGCGAGCGCGAACTCCTCGGCGGCGGCGAGCTGTCCGGCCACCGACCGGTCCAGCCCGGCGACCGTCGCCGGGTCGAGCAGGGCAGCGGCCCGGGGGAGCGGGTCGCGCTCGCGCCAGGCCCCGATCTCCTCGGCGGAGCGGTAGCGCAGCTTCATCCGGCGCTCCATGGTGTGGTGGCCCTCGTAGCGGTAGGTGCGGCAGGCCAGGAAGCCGGGGCCGCCGCCGCTCCGGGCCCGCTCGGCGGCGCGCAGCGCGGCGGCGCGGACGGCTTCGGTGTCCATGCCGTCCACCTCCTCGGCGGGGATGCCGAAGGCGGCCGCCCGGCCGGTGGCGCTGCCCGCGACGGCGGTGGCGGCGGGCAGGGTGGTGGCGTAGCCGTTGTCCTCGCAGACGAACAGCACCGGCAGGCGCCACATCGCGGCGAGGTTGAGCGACTCCAGCAGGACGCCCTGGTTGAGCGCGCCGTCGCCGAAGAAGGCCACCGCGACCGGGGTGCGGCCGGCCGGCGCCCGCCCGGCGACGGAGCCGTCCGCCGCCGTCCGTTCGGGCGACGAGGCGGCCGAGGTGACCGAGGCGGCCGAGGTGGCCGGCGCGGGCGGCGCGGCCTGGGCCGCCCAGGCAGCGCCCACCGCGATCGGGGCGCCGGCGCCGACCATGCCGTTGGCGCCGAGGATGCCCAGCGAGAAGTCCGCGGCGTGCATGGAGCCGCCCCGGCCGCCGTTGGACCCGCCGACCCGTCCCAGGAGCTCGGCGAGCAGCCGGTGCGGCGCGGTGCCCCGGGCGAGCACGTGGCCGTGGCCGCGGTGGGTGCTGGCGAGCCGGTCGCCCGGGCCGAGCGCCGAGCAGACGCCGACCGCGACGGCCTCCTGCCCGATGTACGGGTGGATGCCGCCGGGGATCGCGCCGGCCTTCACCAGGTCGAGCGCCAGCTCCTCGAAGCCGCGGATCAGCCGCAGCATCCGGTAGCGCTCGGCCGGGGTGTCCAGCGGGGCGGGGCGGCCCTGCGCACCGGGGCCGCCGGGCGGTGCCGCAGCGCCGCCGGCCGTGTGGGCGGGCGCAGTCACGGCCGTCCCCGCCAGACCGTCGGGCAGAACCGCGGGTCGGCGTAGTCCGGACGGCCGTCGTCCGTGCGGCGCACCAGCACGTCGTGGTTGTACACCACCGGCTCGCCGTCCGGCCGGTCGTGCCCGCGGTACTCGTTGGCGCCGTCCTGGAGGTGCAGCGAGACCGCCCGGCGCGGGTAGGAGGCCAGGTTGGGGCCGCTGCCGTGGTAGGTGCGGCAGTGGTGGAAGGACACGTGGCCGCGCGGGATCGGCATGGGGACCTTGTGCACCTGCTGCCCGTTGTGGGCGGCGTTGGCGGCCAGGATGTCCTCCAGCTCGGAGCGGTCGCGGTCGGCGAAGTGCCGGGTGGAGTCCTCGCCGGAGGGCAGCTCCTGCCAGCGGTGGCTGCCGTCGACCATGGTGATGGTGCCGTTCTCCGCGCGGCAGTCGTGGAACGGGATGAAGGCGGTGAGCATCTCGTCCGAGGTGCAGGTCTGCCAGTAGTGCTTGTCGAAGTGCCACGGCACCTGGTTGCTGGGCTCCTCGGGCACCGGGGGCTTGTAGATGAGCGTCGACTGGAAGATCCGGACCTCCCCGGTCCCGGCGAGCAGCGCGGCGACCGCGCCGATCAGCGGCTTGCGAAGGATCGCGCCGATCGCGTCGCTCTCGTAGTGCACGTAGTCGTTGTGCCGCTGGACCGGCCCGTCCGAGGGCCGCCAGGAGGCCGGCCGGGGCGGCCGGACGGGCAGCTCGCGGTCGCGGTGGCCGGCGTAGTACAGCTCGGTGGCGGCCTGGAGGGTGTCCAGTTCCTCGTCGCTGAAGAGCTTGCGGGAGAGGTACCAGCCGTGTTCGCGGTAGTGCGCCACCTCTTCGGGGGTGGGCAGCAGGGCACGCTCGGCCTCGGTGAGCCGGAACTCGGGGGCTGCGGGCACCGCGCGGGCCTTCTTCGGATGTGCGGGGGCGGGCCGGTCGGCGGCGGTGGGGCGGTGGATGCCGGTGGGGCTGTGCCGTTCGACGGCCTCGTAGAGGGCCTTGATGTTCGCGGTGCCGAAGGTGCCCGCTCCCTGCCGCTCGATCAGTTCGAGGAAATACGTGTGCCGGGGGTGCGTCGAGCGGGCGAAGATCTGGAACAGCTGGCCGCCGTGGTCCTGGTCGACCAGGACGTGCAGCTCGCGCAGGGTCGCCACCGGGATGGCCGTCTCACCGAAGCGCTCGGTCAGGGCGTCGAAGTAGGCGTCCGGGGTGGTCAGGAACTCCACACCGCGCTCCCGGGCGGCCCGGACGGCGCCGGCGATGTCGCGGGTGCCGAAGGCGAGGTGCTGGACACCGGCCCCGCCGTGGGCGGCGAGGAACTCGTCGACCTGGCCGGGGCGGCGGGTGGCGTCGGGCTCGATCAGGGTGAAGGTGGCGCCGCCGGAAGCGCTCTGCACCACCGTGGAGTCCATCGCCTGCTCGCCGACCTCGATGTACTCCTCGAAGATCGTGCGGAAGCCCAGTGCGTCCTCGCAGAACCGCACGGCGTCCGCGAGCGTGCCGGCCGGCAGGCAGATCGCGACGTGGTCGAGGTCGTCCAGCAGCCGGGGTTCCGGGGCGGGCCCGTCACAGGGCAGCGGCACCAGGCGCAGGGCGGTGTCGCCGAAGCCCTCGATCAGGGCGCCGGCCCGGTCGAGCACCCGGGCGCCGTGCCGTTCGGCCCGCTCCAGTGCGGCCTCCGGGTCGGCGCAACCGAGTGCCAGGACGGCGACGCCGTCCCCGTGCCGGGCGACGTACTCGGCCACTGGGTGCTCCGGGTCGGCGGCGGAGGTCAGCCGCAGTCGGATGGTGCCCTGGCGCAGCGCGACGGTGCGGACGCCGTCCGGTGCGGTGGCCGGGGCGTCGGCGGTGAAGCCGTGGTCGGCGCGGAGTCCGGCCGCGGTCTTGTCGGCGTCCGCGCAGTGGAACTCGACGTGGGTGATGGTCTGGATAGACAACGGGATCTCCCCCCGGAGGGATGGCGGATCGAGGATCGGCGCACTGCCGCCGCGCGGCGGTGGGCGGCGGGCGACCGCTGTCGGGCGGCGGCTGTCGAACGGGCGCTATCGGGCGGCCCGGGTGGAGGCCGGGCCGAGGATCAGGCTGAGGTTGTGGCCGCCGAAGGCGAAGGCGTTGCTCAGCGCGGCGCGCACCGGAGCGGTCCGGGCGGCGCCCCGGACGTGGTCCAGGTCGCAGGCCGGGTCGGGATCGGTGAGGTTGAGCGTCGGCGGCAGCGTCCCCCGCGCCACCGCCAGGGCGGTCACCGCCGCCTCCAACGCGCCCGCGGCGCCGAGGAGATGGCCGGTGGCGCCCTTGGTGGAGCTGACCGCGGGCGGGTGCGCGCCGAAGACGGCGTGCAGCGCGGCGGTCTCGGCCACGTCCCCGAGCCTGGTGCCGGTGCCGTGGGCGTTCACGTAGTCGATGTCGCCCGGCGCCAGGCCCGCGTTGGCGAGTGCGGCGCGCATCGCGTCGGCGGCTCCGGTGCCGTTGGGGCGGGGCATGGTCGGGTGGTGGGCGTCGGTGGAGGCCCCCCAGCCGAGGAGGTCCGCGTACCCGGCGGCGCCGCGCGCCTCGGCGTGCTCGGTCCGCTCCAGGACCAGGACGGCGCTGCCCTCGCCCAGCACGAAGCCGTTGCGGCGGCTGTCGAAGGGCCGGCTGGCCTGCTCGGGTTCGTCCCAGCCCTGCGCCAGGGCACGGGCGTTGGTGAAGGCGGCGGCGATGGTCGGGTGCAGCGAGGACTCGGTGCCGCCGCACACCACCACGTCGGCGTCGCCGGCCCGGATCAGCCGCAGCCCCTCGGCGATCGCCTGGGCGCCGGCCGCGCAGGCCGTCACCACGGCGGAGCTGTAGCCCCGGATGCCGTGTTTGATGGCGATCCGGGCGGCGGCCATGTTGGAGAGCATGCCGGGCAGCAGGTACGGGCTGACGCCGGGGCGGCCGCGCTCCAGCCGGCGGTGCGACTGCTGCTCGAAGGTCTCCAGCCCGCCGCCGCCGGTCGCCAGCACCACGGCGGTGCGGTGCGGGTCGGCGTCCCGGCCGACCGCCAGGCCGGCGTCGGCGAGCGCGTCGTCCGCCGCCGCCAGGGCGAGCAGCACGAAGCGGTCCACGCAGCGGGTCTCGGTGGGCGGCAGCACCTCCCGGCCGTCCACGGCGGGGGCGATCCCGGCGGCGGGCAGCCGGCCGTGCGCGGCGTGGCCCTCGGGGACGGCGCGCAGGCCGGAGCGGCCGGCGGTGAGTGCCTCGAACACCTCGGCGGGCTTGCGGCCGAGCGGGGAGACCAGGCCGATGCCGGTGACGACGGCGCCGGAGCGCGGGCTGATGTGCCCACTACGCTCGCTCACGCGCCCACCGCCGAGAGGTGGGTCTGCCGCAGCAGGACCTTGCGGACCTTGCCGGTCGGGCCGAGCGGGATGTCGTCGGGGGAGACCACCAGCACCTTGCGGACGGTCGCGGCGGCGGCCTCGTCCAGGGCGGCCACGACCGCCTCGGTGCGGTCCGCGGCCCCGTCGGCGTCCGCGGCGAGGAGCAGCAGCACGTCGGTGACCACGCGGTCGCCGTCCCGTACCGCGACCACCGTGCAGTCCAGCACGTCCGGGCAGGCGGCCAGCACCCGCTCCTCCGACATCGCGGTGAACAGCCGTTTGCCGCCGCCGAGTTCGACCGAGTCGACGGCCCGGTCCACATGGTAGTAGTAGCCCTCCTCGTCCCGGTACATCAGGTCCCCGGTGAGGAAGCGGCCGCGCAGCCGGGTGCGGAAGGTGGTGGCCGAGTCGTTCCAGTAGCCGATCGCCAACGTGGGTGAGGCGGTGGCGAGTTCGCCGACCTCGCCGGGGCCGAGCGGTTCGCCGTCCGGGCCGACGACCTCGCAGTCGACGAAGGCGTGCGGTCGGCCCACGCAGCGGCCGTAGCGCTCGGTGCCGGGGCCGTGGGTGATGAAGAAGTGCGAGTGGCCCATCTCGGTGGAGCCGAGGCCGTCCACGAACTGCGAGCCGGGCAGCCGGGTCCGGCCGGCCCGGGTGACGGTCTCCCGGCTGCCGGCGGCGATCAGGCGGCGGATGTGCACCTCGTGGGCGCAGTCGCCGGTGTTCCACCAGAGCGCGACGGAGGTCAGGTCCCGGGCGGCGAGGTCGTGCCGGGCGAGGTCGGCCCAGGTGGCGGCGAAGCCGATCACCCCGGTGGGCCGCCACCGCTCGATCGCCGCCAGCACGCCGTCGCCGGACTGCCGGGAGAGCACGGCGAGTTCGGTGTGCGAGCTGAGAGCGAGGTTGAGTGCGATCAGGGTGGCGGCGTGCGGGGCGGGCAGGGCGCTGAGCATCCGGTCCTGGCCCTGCGGGCGGGGCAGCCGCAACCGGTGGCGGATCGCCGCGTACAGGCTCGCGTGCGAGTGGACGACGGCCTTGGGCATGCCGGTGGTGCCGGAGGAGTGGGTGATCGCCACCGGGTCGCCGGACCAGTGCCGGTACGGCTCCGGGGCGGCGTCCGGGTCGCCGGCGCCGAGGGTGGAGATCTCGGGCAGCAGCGGCGCGCCGGGGTCGTGGTCGGCCAGCGCGGCCAGGCGGGCGGGGTCGGCGAGGACGCCGGCCGCGCCGAGGCGCGCGATGTAGCGGGCGGCGCGCTCGCCGTCCAGGTTGGGGTTGAGCAGTGCGGGGATGGCGCCGAGCCGGGCCAGGGCGAGGAAGGCGAGCACGTGGTCGGCGGCGTCGCCCGCGTACACCACCACCGGGTCGCGCCGGGTGACGCCCAGACCGTGCAGTGCGGCGGCGCGGGTCCGGACGGCGCGGTCCAGCTCGCGCAGGGTGAACGGCTGCCAGGCGGAGTGGTCGTCCACCGGGGTGTCGAAGCTGAGCAGCGGCACGTCCAGGTCGAGCCCGAGCGCGATCCGGGCGGTCAGGACGTTGCCGGCGCCCACGTCGGGGTCGTCCGCGAGCTGGGTGCGGAGGCTGCGGATGGTCACGGGGGTGGATCCCTCCCTCGGGGCCGGTGGACGGCCCGGGCGGCTGATCGGGTGGCAGGGTCGGTCGGCCGCGCGGGCGGCGGGTGTCCGGAGCGAGGCGGGGTCGGACGGGGCGCTGGTGTGCCGGGTGCGGCTGCGTCAGGCGCCGGGCCTCGATGGTTCCTACGGTCGGGGGTGGGCGGCGGGTTCAGTTCGGTCGGCGCTCCCGGTCCGTTCGTCGGTCCTGGCCGTCGGGCGCGGTCCACCGCCGGTCGGACCGGCGAGCAGGACGGCCGCGGCCCGGTCCCCGTCGGGCGTCTGCTCGACGGCCAGGGCCAGCACCCGGTCGGCGTCGCCGTCGTCGAGCAGCAGCGCGGCGAGCTCGAACGCCTCGGCCGGGACGCGGCCGGGTTCGGCCTCGGCCGGGCAGATCGCCGCGATGGGGCCGGTCAGGCCCCAGCGCGCGGAGATGTGCCCGAGGACGGCGTTGGGGTTGGACTGGAAGAACAGCAGCGGGCCGGTCCGCTGTCCGGGTTCGGCGCTGTGCTCGATGGCCCGCGCGGTGTCGAGGTCGCCGCTCGCGCTGGCGAGCAGCAGGGCGGTCCGCCCGCGGGCGGGCGGCTCGCCGTGGTGGGCGCGCAGGCAGCGCTCGGCGGTGTCGGCGACCAGTGGGTTGAAGCCGGAGGCGGCGAAGCCGGGCAGCGGTGGCGGGGGCCCGTCCAGGCCGGGCGCGGGGCGGCGGGCCTCGGCGAGGATCCGCAGTCCGTGGGTGTGGTCGGCAGGGGTCATGGCGGTGGCTGTCATCCCGGGGCCAGCAGCAGCGCGGTGTTGGCGCCGCCGAAGGCGGAGTTGAGGCTGAGGGCGTACGGGGGACGGGCGGTGCGCGGGCCGTCCAGGACGAGGTCCAGCGCGAGGTCCGGGTCCGGGCCGAGCCAGCCGGCGTTGACCGGGAGCAGACCGGTACCCAACGCGCCGATGGTGACGGCGAGTTCGAGCAGCGCGGAGGCCTCCAGGGCGTGCCCGTGCACGGACTTGCTGGAGCTGACCGGCAGGCGGTCGGTGTGTGGGCCGAACACCCGACGCAGGGCGCGGGCCTCGGCCCGGTCGGCGAGGGTGGAGCCGGTGCCGTTGGCGTTGACGTAGCCGACCTCGGCGGGGCCGACGCCCGCGCGGGTGAGTGCGGCCTCGATGGCGCGGGCCGCCCCGACGCCCTCCGGTTCCGGGCGGCAGACGTGGTGGGCGTCCCCGGCCCGGCCCCAGCCGGCCAGCCGGGCGAGCGCGGGCGCACCGCGCCGTTCGGCGGCCGGGGCGGACTCGACCAGGACGGCGACGGCCGCGTCGGCGAGCAGGGTGCCGGTGCGGCCGGCGCTGAACGGGCGCGCCTCGCCGTCCCGGGCCAGCGCCCGTCCGGCGTCGAAGACGGAGAAGACGCCCGGTTCGACCAGGTGGCCGGCCGCGACCAGGACCCGCTCGTGCCGTCCGGTGGCCACCAGGGCGCCAGCGTCGGCGACGGCGGTCGCGGCGGCGACGCAGGCGCCGTTGTACACCAGGGTGACGCCCGGCGCGCCCCAGTCGGCCCGGACCCCGGCGGCCACCGCGGCGGCGGTCGCGCGGGTGCGCTCGTCGCTGTGCAGGGCGAGCAGCACGGGCAGGCCGACGCCCTCGGCGGCGCTCAGCCCGGCCTGCCGGCAGGCCTGGCCGATCGCGTCGAGCACGGCCCTGGCCAGCGGGAAGGTGCAGGCCGGCGGCACGGTGTCGGGGAACAGGGCGGCCCGGGAGGTGCGGCGGGCACTCACGTCGAAGCGGGTGACCGGGCCGAACAGGGGCCTGCCGTGGGTGGCGGCCCCGGTCAGCGCGGCGAGTCCGCGCCCGGCGGCGCTGAGCACCCCGACACCGGTGACCACTGCCCGGCCCGGTGGGCCGGAGCCCGTGCCGGCGGGGTTCACCGGGGCGCGCCCGCGCGGTCGGCGAGGACGGCCTCGCGCAGCAGTTCGGTGGCGCCGGCGACGGTGCGCACCGCGTCGAAGCGGTCGTCGTCCAGGTCCAGCTGGATCCCGTACCGCTGCTCGAACTCTGCCACGAGCCAGGTGAGTTCGAGCGATCCGAGTTCCTCGGGAACGGTGTCGACGGCGCGCTGCCCGAACGCCGCCAGCATGGTCAGGACCTCGGCCCGGTCCGGCAGGGCGTCGGGGCGTGGGGAGCCGGTCACGCGGCACTGCCGGAGGTGGCGGCGAGGGCGTCGATCCGGCGGGCGACGTCGGCGGTGAACTCGTCCAGCGTCATCAGTGCGGTGGTCTCCATCTCGTCCAGGTCGAACTTGATCCCGAACTCGTCCTCGACCTGCACCGACAGGTCGGCCAGCGCGAGCGATTCGAGGTCCAGCCCGGCCGGGCCGAGGTCGGTGGCCCCGGTGACCTCGGAGACGTCGTACTGCATGTCGGCGAGTGCCGCCAGGACGAAGGCGCGGATGCGGTCCTGCATGGTGGTGGGCTCCTTGTCGGGGTGGTGGTGCGAACGGAATCGGGGTGCGGCCGACGCGGCCGGCGCGCGGTCGAACGTACGGTCAGTCGGCGGTGGCCGCGGTCTCGCGCAGGGCGGCCGGGTCGCGCAGCAGCTTTCCGGTGGCGGTGCGGGGAAGGCGCTCCAGCCGGGCGAGCCGGCGCGGCCGCTTGTAGGCGGCCAGGCGGCGGGCCAGCCCGTCCTGGACGGAGGTGAGATCGGCCTCGGGTTCGGTGGCGAGGTAGGCCTCGATCGCGCCGCCGTCGAAGACCACCACGGCCTCGCGGACCTCGGGCAGTGCGGTGAGTGTTTGCTCGACCTCGGTGAGGTCGACCTTCAGGCCGCCGATCGAGACCTGGGAGTCCAGCCGGCCGAGCACGGTGACCAGGCCGTCGGCGGCCGGTTCGGCCGCGTCCCGGGTGTGCAGCCAGCCGTCCGACCAGCGGGTCGGATCGTCCAGCCCGGGGTAGGGGGAGGACGCCGTGCCGATCTGCAACTCGCCTTTCACCAGGCGGAGTTCCATGCCGTGCACGGGCTGCTTGGCGGGGTGGAGCGTACCGGAGAGGTCGGTGGCGATCACCCCGGTCTCGGTCATGCCGTACATGGTCCCGAGTGGGACGCCGTAGCGCTCGGTGAACAGCGCGGGCAGGCCCGGGCGGACGAGTTCGCCCGCCACGACCATCCGCCGCAGCCGGGGCAGCGGCGGGGGAGCGATCGCCCCCGCCAGCAGCTCTGCGTGGAAGGGCACCCCGATCACGGTGGTCGGCCGGCCGCTCGCGGCGACCTCGGCGAGGATGCCCGCCGCCGTCATCCGCTCCGGCACGGTGAGTGCGGCCCGGGCGTGCAGGCTGTTGAGCAGCCCGCCGATCAGACCGAGCACGTGCACCACCGAGGAGAGCAGGACGACCCGCTCGCCCTCGCCGGGGAACTCCACCAGCCTCCGGTAGCAGTCGAGTTCGCGCAGCAGGTCGGCCGCGGTGCGGGCGATGACCTTGGCCGGACCGGTGGATCCGGAGCTGAGCTGGACCAGCGCGTGTCCGGTGCGGGCCGGGCGCCCGTCCGCCAGCGGGACGGCCACCGGCTCGACTTCGGAGAAGCCGCGCAGGGCCGCCGCGGACCGATGGGCGGAGCCTACCAGCACCTGCGGGGCCAGCCGCGCCACCGCCGCGTCGACCTCGTGGTCGGTCAACCGGTGGTCGAGCAACGCGACTTGCGCGCCGAGCCGCCAGCATGCCAGCAGCACCGCGACGAACGCCACCGAGGGCGGCAGTCGCAGGGCCGCCGTTCCGCCGGGGCCGAGCCCGGTGGCCGCCAGCCGGACGGACTGCTCGTCGACCAGGGCGCGCAGGGTGTCCCGGTCGAGCGGCGCGCCGAAATGCAGGCACTCCTCGCCGCCGGGGCCCGCCAGCAGCAGCCGGTCGACCCAGGAGTCCGGGGCGTCGGAGTGCGGCAGGAAGGCAGCCGGACGTACGGAGGGGGAAAAGCCGGTCAACGCGGCTCCACACACGTGAGGGGATTTGACATGGACGCCGTTAACAAGCCCGAACGGCCGATTCCGTGGCCAGACCATGGCACAGACGTTTGGTCAAATCAAGGTCTATACCAATGTGGTTGTTGCTCCTACGCTGCCCAACCGGGGCCGGCCCGCGCGTGGCCGTCCTGGAGCGAGGAATGCCCGTGGGAGTTCTCACGCCGGCCGGGATCGAGCGCGCCGCGCGCGCCCAACTCCCACCGGAAACCTGGGATTTCATCGAAGGCGGCAGCGGGGAGGAACGCACCCTGGCGGCCGACCGGGAGATGTTCGGACGCCATGCGCTGCGTCCGCGCACCCTGGTCGACGTCTCCGCCTGCGACCCCGCACGGGCCCTGTCGGGACGCCCCCGGCTCGCCGACCTGGACCGCACGGCCCTCGCACCCTGGCCCCGCCCGGTCGGCTGAACCCGAACCGTACGGAGGCGTCATCCCGGGATCACGGACAGGAAAGCGAGCCGGACCAGAAGCGCCCACCCCCGAACCCCGCGCGGCCGCTGAACCGTGCCGTACCCGAACCGCGTTCTCCCCCCAGGAGGTCCGACACATGACCGAGCAGAGCGAACGATTCCCCGGCTGGGACTGGGACGACCCCGACGGGCTGGCACCCCGCCTGGACGCCTTCAGCGAACAGGTCGCCACCTGCGACAAGCTCGAAGCGCGCCCCGACGGGCTGCCGCACGACCACGCCGGCTTCCGCGAACTCGGCATCACCGGAATCGAGTTCGCCGCGTTCCGGACCGCCCACCCGGACGGCCTCGGCACCGACCTCGCCGCCCTGCGCAGCCCCGACACCGTCACCGAACCCGGCACCCTCTACCGGGTCGACGGCGACCGCTGGTTCACCCGGCTCGACATCGCCGAACCGCTGCCCTTCGCCGACGCCAGCGTCGACTGGGTGTACGCCGAGCACCTGATCGAGCACGTCACCATGCCCGTCGCCATCGGCTGGCTGCGCGAGGCCCGCCGGGTGCTGCGCCCCGGCGGCGTGCTGCGCCTGACCACCCCCGACCTCGCCCGCTACCTGGTCGGCTACGCCACCGGCGACGGCTTCCTCACCAAGCACCGGCGCCGGCTGACCACCCTGGGCTTCGGCCCGCCGATGCCCGAGCGCCCGGCCTTCCTGGTCAACCAGATCTTCCGGTACTTCGGGCACCAGTGGATCTACGACCTGGACGAGCTGCGGCACGTCCTCACCCAGGCGGGCTTCGAGCCCGACCGGATTCGCCAGTGCGCCTACCGCCAGGGCACCCGTCCGGACGTCGCCGACCTCGACACGGCTTTCCGCACCGACGAGACCCTCTACGTCGAGGCAGACTGCTGACCTCCTCGCACCGAACGGATCCGCCCATGCCCCTGCACCCCCAGGCCGAGGCGCTGCGTGCCCGGCGCGCGAACAGCGGTACCCCGCCGCTCTACACCCTCACCCTCGCCGAGGCCCGTGCCGCCGACCTCGCGGACATCCGCGCAGTGTCCGGCACCCCCGAGCCGGTCGCCGCCGTCGAGGAGCACCGCATCCCCGGTCCCGGCGGCGAACTCGCGCTGCGGCTCTACCGCCCCGAGGCGCCGGGCCGCCGACTGCCCGCCCTGCTCTACCTGTTCGGCGGCGGCTGGACGCTCGGCTCGCCCGACACCAGCGACGCGATCTGCCGCCGGCTCACCAACGCCGTCGGCTGCGTCACCGCCTCCGTCGGCTACCGGCTCGCCCCCGAACACCCCTTCCCCGCGGCGCTGCACGACTGCCGCGCCGCCCTGCGGCAACTCGTCGAACGCGCGGAGGAGTTCGGCATCGACCCGGACCGGCTCGCGGTCGGTGGCGACAGCGCCGGCGGCAACCTCACCGCCGCGCTCACCCTCCTGTTGCGCGCCGAGGGCGGCCCCATCCTGCGCCACCAGCTGCTCGTCTACCCCAACACCGACCACGGCGCCGAAACCCCGTCGCTGCGCGCCCACGACGACCCGGCCCTGTTCAACCGCCGCTCCGTGGCCTGGTACTGGGGCCACTACCTGGCCGACCAGGGCGACGGCACCAGCCCGTACGCCTCCCCGCTGCGCGCCGCCACCCTGGCCGGCCTGCCGCCCGCGACCGTCCTGACCGCCGAGTACGACCCGCTGCGGGACGAGGGCGAGCAGTACGCCGAGGCGCTGCGCGCCGCCGGGGTCCCGGTGGCGCTGCGCCGCTACCAGGGCATGCCGCACGGCTTCTTCGCCATGACCGGCACCCTGGACGCCGCCGTCGAGGCCCAGGCCCACGCGGCCCGGTGTCTCCGGGAGGCGCTGCGGTGACCGGGTGGAGCGAGCGCGTCATCGCAGGGCGGGCACGGGCGAACACCTCTGCCGAGAGCGGGGGAGGGGCGGGGGCGTGAGACTCTCCCTGAACGACCTCCACGCCTCCCTGGCCGATCCGCTGCTGGATGCGATGACCTTCCTCAACGAGGTCACCACCCGCTACCCGGACGCCGTCTCCTTCGCCCCCGGCCGCCCCTACGAGGGCTTCTTCGAGCCCGAGGACGTCCCGGCCTACCTGGAGACCTACCTCGACCACCTGGCCGACCGCGGCCTCGGCCGGGACGCGGTGCGCACCGCGCTGTTCCAGTACGGACCGACCAAGGGCATCATCAACGAACTGGTCGTCCGCTCGCTGGCCAACGACGAGGGCCTGACCGTCGACCCCGGGGCCGTGGTGGTCACGGTCGGCGCCCAGGAGGGCATGCTGCTGACGCTGCGCGCCCTGTGCGCCGGCCCGGACGACGTCCTGCTGGTCAGCTCGCCCTGCTACGTCGGCGTGACCGGCGCCGCCCGGCTGCTCGACCTGACCGTCCGTCCCGTCCCCGAGGGGCCGGACGGCGGCCCCGACCCGGAGGCGGTCCGGGCGGCCGCCCGCGCGGTCCGGGCCGAGGGGCGCCGCCCGCGCGCCCTCTACGTCGTCCCGGACTTCGCCAACCCCTCCGGCGCCAGCATGCCGGTCGCGGCCCGCACCGGGCTGCTGGAGGTGGCCGCCGAGGAGGGCGTGCTCGTCATCGAGGACAACCCGTACGGCTTCTTCTCCCGCACCCCGGGGCTTCGGCCCACCCTCAAGGCGCTGGACGGCTGCCGCCAGGTCGTCTACCTGGGCTCGTTCGCCAAGACCTGCTTCCCCGGGGCCCGCCTCGGCTACGTGGTCGCCGACCAGGAGGTGACCGGCCCCGAGGGTCGGCGCAGCCTGCTCGCGGACGAGCTGGCCAAGCTGAAGAGCATGACGACGGTCAACACGCCCGCGCTCAGCCAGGCCGTCATCGGCGGCATGCTGCTGACCCACGGCTGTCGGCTGCGGGCCGCCAACGCCCGTGCCACGGCCCACTACGCGGCCGGCACGGACACCCTGCTGCGGGAGCTGGAGCGGCACTTCCCGGCCTCCGTGCGGCGCCGGCTGGGCGTCTCGTGGAACCGGCCGGACGGCGGCTTCTTCACGGTGCTGGCGGTGCCGTTCGTCGCCGACGAGGCGGCCGTGGAGCGGTGCGCCCGCGACCACGGGGTGCTCTGGACGCCGATGGCGCCGTTCTACCCGGCGGGCGGTGGTGAGCAGCGGCTGCGGCTGTCCGTCAGTTCGCTGACGCAGGAACAGATCATCGACGGCGTGGCGAAGCTGGCGGCGTTCATGGCGGCCTGAGGCCAGGTGGCGTTCACGGCGGCCTGCGGTTGCGCGGCCTTCGTGGCGGCGTGAGGCCACCCGGACGAGCCCCGGCACGCCGGAGGGCCCGGCTCACCGCGAGCCGGGCCCCTCGTCGGTGTCCGTCAGCGCACCCGGGTGGAGAACAGCCGGGCCGACCAGTACACCGCCAGGACGGTCATCACCACGACCACCAGCAGCCCCTGCCAGACCACGCTGTCCCCGGCGTGCCCGGCGAACAGCGCGCGCATGCCCTCCACGGCCCAGTAGAAGGGGTTCCACTCGGCCGCCTGCCGCAGCCACTGCGGTGCCAGGGTGAGCGGCAGCAGCACCCCCGACAGCAGGGCGATCGGCTGCGCGATGGTGTTGACCACCGGTGACATCGCCGCGTCGGTCGGCACCATCAGCGCGATGCCGAAGGAGATCGCCGAGGTCATCAGCGCCAGCAGGCCCAGCAGCAGGTAGGCGAGCAGCAGGTTCAGCGGGCTCACCCGGAGTCCGAACGGCAGCGCGATCAGTGTGATCAGGACGGCCTGCACCAGCAGCGCCACCATCTCCCGCAGCGCCCGCCCGAGCAGCAGCGCCAACCGGCTCACCGGCGTCACCCGGGAGCGCTCGATGATGCCGGCCTTGAGCTCGCCGAGCAGACTGAAGCCGGTGAACAGCCCGCCGAAGATGCACAGCACCGCCAACAGGCCGGGCACGTACACCTGGTAGGCGTCGGCGTAGCTGTTCGCGCCCTCCGGGGCGAGCACCTTCTTCAGCAGCGGGGCGAACAGCAGGAGGTAGAAGACGGGCTGGATGATGCCGACGGCGATCCAGACCGGGGTGCGGATCATGAGCAGCAGCTGGCGCTGGAAGACCAGCCAGGTGTCGCGGGCGAGCTTCACGGTCTCCCCAGGGGGTTGTGCGGGTCCGGGTGGGGCGCGGTCAGGACTGCTGCAGTGAGCGGCCGGTGCGGGCCAGGAACACGTCGTCCAGGCTGGGTCGTTGGAGCTGCACGGTGCCGGGCGTCACGCCCGCCGCGTCCAGGGCGCGCAGCAGCCGTGGGATGGCGGCGGCGCCGTCCTCCAGGTACAGCCGCAGCCCCTCGTCGCCGTTGTGCTCCAGCCGGTGCAGGTACGGCTGCGGGCGCAGCACCTCGGCCGCCCGCTCGACGGCGGCCTCCCCGGCGGCCAGCCCGACCGTCACGACGTCGCCGGAGATCTCGCGCTTGAGCGCCTCGGGGCTGCCCTCGGCCACCACCTGGCCGTGGTCGACGATCGCGACCCGGTCGCAGAGCGCGTCGGCCTCGTCCAGGTAGTGCGTGGTGACGACCACCGTCATGCCCTCGGTGCGCAGCCGGCGGATCTCCTCCCAGACGTGGGCCCGGCCGGCCGGGTCCAGACCGACCGTGGGCTCGTCCAGGAAGAGCACCCGCGGCTGGTGGATCACCCCGAGCGCGATGTCCACCCGGCGGCGCTGGCCGCCGGAGTAGGTGGCGCACGGGCGGTCGCCGAATTCGGCCAGGTCGAAGGCCTTGAGCGCGTCCGCGGCGGCCTGGACGGCCTGCGACCTGGCCGCGCCGTACATCCGGGCCTGGAGCACCAGCTCCTCGCGGCCGCTGACGTTGTCGGTGGTGCCGCCGCCCTGGGCGACGTAGCCGATCCGTCGGCGGACCCCGGCGGGGTCGGTGAACAGGTCGGCCCCGGCGATGGTGGCCTGCCCGCCGTCCGGGCGGATCAGGGTGGCCAGCATGCGCAGGGTGGTGGTCTTCCCGGCGCCGTTGGGGCCGAGGAAGCCGTAGATCTCGCCGGCGGCGACCGACAGGTCGATGCCGCGGACGGCGTCGACGGTGGGGTTCCCGCCGCCGCGGCGGGAGGTCTTCTTGCGGTAGGACTTGCGCAGTCCCGTGGTCTCGATCAACCGGAACTCCCGTACGGGGATGGGCTGCCACGGCACCTGGGAAGGCGGGGCCCGGCACCTGCGGAGGGCGGTGCTGCTGCGACACCCTAGGGTGAACCCGACCCCGGAAACAATGGCCTAGACCAATGGACGTGCGCGCTCCCGGTCTGCTAAGGGGGGCGTCGGTCCGGGCCCGCTCAGCCGAGCTCCTCCAGTCGGTCCGCCGCGGCTGCCGCACCGCCCCCGGCCAGCAGTTCCCTCCCGACCTGAACCGCCCGCTCCCGGTGCTCCGTCGTGTCGAGAACGGCCCGCAGCGCGTCCGCCAGCCGTTCCGGTGCGACGCGCGCGAACGGCACCCGCAGCCCCGCGCCCGCCGCCGCCACCTGGCCGGCCACGATCGGCTGATCGTGCCGGATCGGTGCGGCGACCAGTGGCAGGCCGTGCGCCAGGGCCTCACCCACGGTGTTCATCCCACCGTGGCAGAGCACCGCGTCCAGCTCGCCGCGTGCCATCAGCTCCAGCACCGGCACCCGGTCCACCGCCACGGCCCGGGCGGGGAGTTCGGGCAGCAGCTCGCGCGGCGCGGCGAACACCGGCTGCGCGTCGTCGCCGCACAGTTCCAGCGCCCGGACGGACCGGGCCAGGAAGTCCGTGCCCGGCTCACCGGCCAGCGTGCCCATGGTGACCAGCACCCGTCGCCGGCCGGGCAGCAGGCGCTCCCACGGGAAGTCCGGATCGTGCGGCCGCGCCGACATGACCGGGCCGACGAGCGCGTGCTCCGGCGGCGGGGTCGAGCCGGTCAGCGCCGGGCCGGTGGTCGCCAGCACCAGAAAGGGGGAGAAGCGCGGGTCCAGGTACTCCTCCGCGGGCAGTCCGGCGCGCTCCCACAGCCCGTGCAGCAGCCCGGTCATCCAGGCCTCGACCTGCGGCAACGCCCGGTAGGGGCGGCCCAGTTCCATCGCCCCCGGTGCGAAGGACGCCCACGGCAGGCCGTGCCGGTGCGCGACCAGAGCGCCCGCCGGAGTGTGCTGGTCGACCAGCAGCACGTCCGGTCGCCACTCCCGCACGATCGCGTCCAGCGGCCTCGCGGTGAACCGCGCGTACGGAACGACGAAGCCCTCCCAGAGCGAACGCAACGCGGCCAGCCCGTGTCCGCCCTGGGCCCGGAACGCCCGGGTGCCGGTGCCGAGCACCCGGGCCCGCGGGCCGAGCAGCGGGCGCAGCACCGACTCGGCGCCGGTCCAGGCGACCCGGTGGCCGCGTGCGGTCAGCTCGGCGGCGATGCCCGCGGCCGGGTTGACGTGGCCGGTCAACGGCGGCATCACCAGCAGGAACCGGGTCATCGCGCGCCCTTCTCGGGAAGCAGCCGCTGCACGTCGGCGACGGTCAGGGCCTCCAGGGCGGCCAGGTCCAGCCCGGCGCGCAGCGCCGCCAGGTCGGTCCGCGGGCCGAAGTGCTCGCGCAGCCGTCCGGCGAGTTCGGCGAGTTCGCCCTCGTCCAGCAGCAGGTCGCCGTCCAGTCGGGCGTCCGGGGTGACGTGCCGCGCCCAGCCGGGCGGCGCGCCGGCCACCTCGACCAGTAGATCGACCAGGTCCTGGTTCAACGGGGCTGCGGGATAGGGGGGTTCAGGATTCGGCATGAGAGATCTCCCACCTGCTCGACGGCACGGGGGTGAACGCGGCCGCACCGGAGCGCAGTTGACGGCTTCCGGAGAACGGCGGCGACGGAGGAGGGCCCGGGATCACTTGTGCGACCCGGCGGGCGTGGGAATACTAGCCCGCGTGACCGCACTGGAGGCAGTGGCCGTTCACCTCCCCCCACACGCCGTGCCCATCGAGGCGGTGGGCGAGCGCATCGGCCTGACCCCACGTCAACTCCGTCTCTTCCGCCGCTTCCACGGCCTGGACCAGCTGCGTCTGGACCCGGCCGGGACGCTGCCCGACCTGCTCGACGCCGCCCTGGACAACCTGCCGGAGCTGCGCGGACGCGAACGCGACATCCGCTTCGTGATCCACGCCCGCAGCATGCCGGTGGCGGTGCCCCACCCGCTCAACCCGTTGCACGACCTGCTCGACGCCCGTGGACTGGCGCACGCCAACGCCTTCACGGTGACCCACCACGCCTGCGCGGTGGGCCTGCTGGCCATCGACCTGGCCGGCCGGCTGCTCGCGGACGAACCCGACCCGGCGGCGCTCGCACTGGTGCTGACCGGCGAGAAGACCTTCACCAGGGACGCCCAGGTGGTGCCCGAGGCCGGCATCTTCGCCGAGGGCGCGGCCGCCTGCCTGGTCAGCGCCGACGGCGAGCGCCACCGGATGCTCTCCTTCGTGGTGCGCCAGCGCCCGGAGTTCGACGGTCGGCTGGCCGGGGACCCGGACCTGCTCGCCCGCTACCAACGGGAGTACCCGAACGTGATGGTGGAGGCGATCGAGGCCGCCCTGGACCAGGCCGGTCTGGACCTCTCCGACCTGGTCGCGATCCTGCCGCACAACGTCAACCAGGCGTCCTGGCGGATGATCGCGCGCCGGATCGGTTACCCGGTCGAGAAAGTCGTGCTGGACAACGTGCGGTCGGTCGGGCACAGTTTCGCCTCGGACAGCCTCATCAATCTCCACACCGCCACCACGCGGGGGCTGATCCGCCGCGGCGACCACTACCTGATCGCCGCCGCCGGTGTCGGAGCCACCTTCTCCGCGATGGCGATGCGGTACTGACGGACCGCCGGTTCCGCCGGCAGCCGCGGTCCGCAAAGCGACGCCGGCCCCACACCACCCCAGAGCCCCGGGCCGCCCGCAAGCCCCGGAGCGCACATCCCACGTACGACGGGACGGGACACCCATGTCAGAAGCTGTGGTCCAGACCACCGACCCCGAACTGCGCGAGCGCATCCTGCACGGCATCGGCGAGCTCCTGCCTCGCGTCCTCAAGCGCGAACTGCCCGAGATCCCGCAGGACGCCTGCCTCTTCGACGATCTCGGCCTCACCTCGGCGGGCACCATCGAGCTGATCCTGGAGCTGGAGGAGTCCCTCGACATCCAGGTGGACGTCGAGCAGATCACCGAGGACGACCTGCGGTCGGTCACCAAGCTGGCCGACTACGTCGCCGGTCACGTCATCCCCGAGGGCTGACCGGGTGGCCCCCGGCCCGACCGGCCTGCGGATCACCGGGGCACTGGCCCGCCGTTTCGACGGCCGGTCGGAGACCTCGCTCGACCCGGACCTGCGGGTCTTCGTCTCCGACCTCGTCCGCCCCTACGGCCTGCCGCTGCGCGAGGACCTGCTGGGCGAGGGCGTCGGCCACTCCTACGAGGAGCTGGCCGCCGGGCTGCTGCGCGAGGCGCTCGCCGAGGGCGAGCCGGCGGACCTGCTGATCCTGGCCTTCGACACCCCGGACGTCCGGCCCGGCGCGCCGTCCTCGTTGGCGCTCAGCCGGTCCGTCCCGGGAAGCCCGCTCGCCTTCGCGGTCTGCGACCAGGGTGGCGCGGCGGCCTTCACCGCCCTGCGGCTGGCCGCCGCACACCAGCGCACCGGCACCTGCCGCCGGGCCGTGGTGGTGCTCGCCGAACAGACCGCGCTGCACTACGACCCGCCCGGGCCGGTACCGCTGCCGGACCGGCACGCGGTGGCGGTGCTGGTCTGCGAGGAGGCCCCCGGCGCCGGTCTGGCCGTCCGGCAGACCCGGGGCGCGATCTCCCCGGAGGAAGCCGTCCGGGCCGGGGCCGCGGAGCTCGGGCCCGGGGCGGCGCTGCTGCTCGGCCCCGGCTTCGGCTCGGGTACGGAGGAGCCACCGCCGGCCCAGCCGTTCACCGGGCTCTGGGCGGAGCTGGCGGAACACCTGCCGCAGTGGCGGGCGGACGGTCGGCCCGCGCTGCTGGCCGGGTACGACCGTCGGCTCGGCGTGCTCAGCACGCTGACCCTGCCATGACGGCGATCGACCTCTGGCTGATCGATACGCGCCAACCGGCCGCCTCGGCAGCCGAGTTGTGGCGGCTTCTCGACCCGGACGAACGTGCCCGGGCGGCGCGGACGTCTCCCGGGCTGCGTGAGCGCTTCACCGTGGTGCGCGGCGCCGTCCGGCAGCTGGTCGCCGCCCGGCTCGGCGTGTGCCCGGCCGAGCTGGTCTGGCGGTACGGTCCGTACGGCAAGCCCGAGCCGGCGGACGCCGGCGAGCTGCGGGTCAGCTGGTCGGCCTCGGGCGCGCTCGCGGTGCTGGCCCTCGCAGAGGGGCGGGCCGTCGGCGTCGACGTCGAGCGGCTCCACGATCCCCGGACGGCCGAGCGGATGGCCGCCCGCTGGTTCCCGTTCGAGGAGGCGTGGTTCGTCGCCGAGCCCGCCGAACCGGCCGAGCGGGCGGCGCGGTTCACCATGCTGTGGTGCCGCCGCGAGGCCTGCGTCAAGGCGTACGGCGGGCGGCTCGCGCAGTCCTTCGGCGTGCCCGTGGCCGGTCCCTCGCCGGTGCTGGTGGCCGATCCGGGCAGGCTCGGCGCCGGCCCGCTGCGGCTCTGCGACGTCTCCGTCACGGGGCCGTTCCGGGCTGCCGTCGCAGCCCTCGGGGATTCGCCGATACATGTCAACGCATGTTCATGGAAGCCGAATTGACAGTCCATCGGATCGCGTCCCGGTTTGGTCTGGATCGGCTGGTGAGGGCGCTGCCGGCGTCCCGCTCGGCCTCGCCCGGCTGTGCGCGCTCACCTGAAGGGATGATCGCGGCAGCCCGCGCGGCACTCACCCCCACGGGCTGTCGTGACCGTCCAACCCTCCCCACGGAAGGCCGTCCCAGGAGCAGGCGGAGGTCGCCCCCGAGGTCAGTCCCCACGGGTTCGGCACCTCCTCCTCGTCGCCGTCCTGCACCGGCAGCCGGTCGATCACCGCGACCAGCGCCGGGGGCAGCTGCGGAGCCAGCCCCCGGTGCACCCGGGAGATGATGTCCCGCCGTACGTCGTCCGGCAGAAGCGGCCGGTTCATCCGCAACGCCCGCGGCCCGGGCGGGCGTTCGGCCGCCGCCAGCTGGTCCGACCAGGCTCGCCAGTAGTCGGCGTCGTCGCTCTCGCCGAGCATCAGATGGTGCAGGTGCAGGCAGTACGCGGCCGTCCCGCTGCCCGATCCGGCCGCGAAGCGCCACCAGAACTCGGCGCCCTCCTCCTTGCCGGTGGCGTAGAGCAGCGCGCCGAACACCTCGGCCCCCTCCGGCTCGATCCGGCGGGCGTTCACCAGCAGGTCGAGCCCGCGCGAGGCGTCCGGCGCCCCCAGCACCAGGGCCACCACCAGGCCGAGTTCGAAGGCGGCCTGCTCGTGCTCCGACGGCAGGTGGGCGGGTGCGGCGGTGAGTCGGGCCTGGCGTACGGCGGCGATCCGCTCCGCATGGGCGCGTTCGGGCCGCGGGACACGGAACACCGTGCGCCCGCCGTCGGCCGGACCCGCTCCGGCCGAGGCGCCTTCGTCCGGTCTCGCCGTCACAGATCACCTCCTCCGTCCGGGAGTTCACCCACTCCGAGTCGGCGAGCCAGTCGGTCCCGGGCGTGCCGGAGGTTGGAGTGCACCGTCGCCACCGGCCGCCCCAGGTACGCCGCGATCACCTTGACGTGCAGGCCGAGCAGGTACCGCAGGATCACCACGTCCCGCTGGCGCTCCGGCAGTTCGAGGATCGCCGCGTACAGCCGCACCTCGTCCGCCTCGCTGTGCAGCAGCCCCTTCGCCACCTGCTTGAAGGCGCCGATCACCGCCGCGAAGGTGACGGCCTCCACCTCGACCGGTTCCTCGCCGGCCACCCAGTCGGAGACGTGCCGGTTGGCCAACCGCCAGGCGTAGGCGGCCGGTTCCTCGAACCGCAGCACCTGTGGCCAGCAGCGGGCCAGGTCGGCCTTCACCGCCCCGACCACCAGCGCCGCATCGGACTGGTTGCCTATCCGGGTCAACGCGAGGGCGTGCCAAGCGGGTTCATGCGTCTCGCAGAAGGCGGCGTAGGTGAGGTCCAGGCGGAGACCGGACTCGGAACGGAGGCCGGACTCCGGGCCGGCCGACCACTGCGGCCCCGTCCTGCCGGTGCACGCCACGGCCGCCCCGCCCCGGTGCCCGCGCACGTGGGCACCCCTGTCGATCGTCATCGAGCCTGCTTTCCGTGGCCGTCGGCTGCTTGCCGGGCCACCCGAGGGTCGGGCTGTCTGCGTCCATCCTCATTCCATCAGGTCGGTCACTCCAGGCTGCAATTCGAATACAGATTGTCATCTCATGGGCTGCGATCGTCGGTGGGCACCGTCGGGTGCCGTTTGACCCGCGATTGGCCCCCGCCCGTCGTGGGCAGCAAACGATCGATCAGGAGCGCAGCGGACGGGGAGTGCGATGGGCCTCTACGACGGGGTGGACCTGCGGCTGAACGTGCCGCACTCGGCCCGGATGTACGACTACTTCCTCGGCGGCTTCACCAACTTCGCCGCCGACCGCGAGGCCGCCGGGCACGCCCTCGCCGTGGCGCCCTGGCTGCGTACCGGTGCGCGGGTCAACCGCTCCTTCATGCACCGCTCGACCCAGGCGCTCGCCGAGGCCGGCTTCGATCAGTTCCTCGACATCGGAACCGGCATCCCCACCTCGCCCAACCTGCACGAGATAGCCCAGGCCATCCGGCCGGGCGCCCGGGTGGTCTACGCCGACAACGACCCGATCGTGCTCGCGCACGCCCAGGCCCTGCTCACCGGCACCCCCGAGGGCCGCACCGCCTACGTCGAGGCCGACGTCACCGACCCGGCCCGGCTGCTCGCCGCCCCCGGTCTGCGCGAGACCATCGACCTCGCCCGGCCCGTCGCGCTCTCCCTCAACGCCCTGCTCCACTTCGTCCCCGACGCCCGCGGCGCTCACGGGCTGGTCGAGCACCTCAAGTCCGCCCTCGCCCCCGGCAGCGCCCTGGTGATGACGCACGTCACCCCCGAGTTCGCGCCCGAGGACATCGCCAACCTGGTCCGCGTCTACTCCTCCGCCGGCACCGCCGCCCAGGCCCGCAGCCGGTCGGAGATCGCCCGCTTCTTCGCCGGCTGGACCCTGCTCGACCCGGGCGTCGTCGCCACCCCGCAGTGGCGGCCCGCACCCGGTGAGGCCCCCGTCGCCCTCTCGGAGGCATCGGCGTACGCGGCGGTGGCCATCCGGCCGTGAACACCCGTGCCGATTCGCACAGCTGACGAACCATCGGCGAACCTGCGGCGTCCTGATCGAGAAAGCGGCTCGCGCCGCGACATCCGATCAGAGGGGGAGCATGCACCCGCAGCCTTCGCAAGCCCGCCGCAGCCGCCGAGCCGTCCTCGGCATGGGTCTCGGAGCAGCCGTCGCCGTCACCGCCGCGACCGGCGGCCCGGCCCTCGCGGCGACGGCGAACGACCCGGCCGCCGGGGCCGGCCTCCACCAGGCCCTCGCCGCCCTGGAACAGGAGCACTCCGCCCGCCTCGGCGTCTACGGCCGCAACCTGACCACCGGCCGGACGGTCCGGTACCACGCGGACGAGCTGTTCCCGATCTGCTCGGTCTTCAAGACCGTCGCCGTCGCCGCCGTCCTGCGGGACCTCGACCGCGACGGCGAGTTCCTCGCCAAGCGGATCCGGTACACCGCCGAGGACATCACGCGGGCCGGAGGCGTCGTGGGTGGTGGCCCCGGCGCGCCGATCACGGGCACGGCGGAGAACCTGGCGAACGGCATGACCGTCGGCGAGCTCTGCGCCGCCACCATCGAGTACAGCGACAACACCGCGGCCAACCTGCTGCTCCGCGAACTCGGCGGACCGACTGCCGTCACCCGCTTCGCCCGCTCGATCGGCGACCGCGTCACCCGCCTGGACCGCTGGGAGTCCGAACTCAACAGCGCCGAACCGGACCGCCGCACCGACACCACCACCCCGCAGGCCATCGCCCACACCTACGGCCGCCTCGCGCTCGGCAGCGCCCTGCCGCCGGCCAAGCGGGACCAGCTCACCGCCTGGCTGCGGGCCAACACCACCAGTGTCCGGCGCTTCCGCGCGGGCCTCCCGGCGGACTGGGCCCTCGCCGACAAGACCGGCACCGGCCGCCACGGCACCACCAACGACGTGGGCATCGCCTGGACCCCGGCCGGCGCCCCCGTCCTCCTCGCCGTGCTGAGCAGCAAGCCGGCGGAGGAGGCGGCCCCGATGGACGAACCCCTGGTCGCCCGTACGGCCACGCTGCTCGCGGGCGCGCTCGGCTAGCACCGGTCGTACCGGGCTCCTGCCGCCCGGGCCCGGCTCCCAGGTGGCCCGCATCCGGCGGTGCGGGCCGCCGGGCCCGCAGAGTCGTCCCACTGATGCCCTCACCCCCTTCGTCCCATCCGTGCGGCCCCGTCCCGCCGGGCACAGACTGGTGGTGGATGGATGCTGCCCGCGAGGGCTGGGAGAGGCATGCTGCTGGGACTCACCACCGCGTCGGCCGCGACCGTCTGCTTCGGCTTCGGGGCGGTCTTCCAGGCGCGCGGGGCTCGGTCGGCCCCGCGC
>NZ_JBHVFE010000030.1:0-36858 GCF_042801945.1 Kitasatospora sp. NPDC057542 | reverse complement strand
CTCCCTGGGTGCGCGGCCACGGCCTTCTCGTTTCCGGCACCTTTCGCCGTCGCCGCCACCGCCACCGCCACCGGTACCGGTACCGGTACCGGTACCGGTACCGACGCCGACCGCCGAAGGCCCTGACGCCCCCTCCGGCGAACCCGCCGACATTCCCACCCGCCCTCGACGTCCTTCCACTCCCTTCGCCCGCGCGGGCCGTATGCTGACGAACTGTTAGGTCTCTTGACAGACCAGTGGTCTATTCCAAACATAAGCATGTCGATCCGACCGGGATGCACTGTGGGGGTGTGACCACCGGCGGCTGAGGCACTGCCCTGCCATGTTCCGCTCCACCCCCGCTCCGTACGGCGCGCGCATTCGCACGCCGCCCGCGTCCACGCGAGTCGGTGGGCCTTCGCACGCCCGCACGCCCGCACGCCCGATATCCGACCCGGCCCCGGGACCGCGGCCGACCCCACACGGCCGCCCGGCCCGGACCGGCCAAATCTCCCCAACGTCCTGCCCCACCAAGTCTGTTGGAGAATCCATGCGCCTCCGCCGAACAGTCCAGGCCGTGTTGACGGCCTGCGCCACGCTGGCCGCCTCGGCCGGCCTGGTCGCCGCCGGGACGAGCTCCGCCCAGGCCGCCACCCCGCTTCCCAGCCGGGTCTTCGCCCCCTACTTCGAGGCCTGGACCGGCCAGAGCCCAGCCCAACTGGCCGCGCAGTCCGGTGCCAAGCACCTGACCATGGCGTTCCTCCAGACCGCCACCAAGGGCTCCTGCACGCCGTACTGGAACGGCGACTCCTCCATGCCGGTGTCCTCCTCGACCTTCGGCGCCGACATCGCGACCATCCGCGCCAACGGCGGGGACGTGATCCCGTCGTTCGGCGGCTACACCGCCGACAACACCGGCACCGAGCTGGCCGACAGCTGCACCGACGTGAACCAGATCGCGGCCGCCTTCGAGAACGTGATCACCACCTATGACATCAGCCGGATCGACCTCGACATCGAGGACAACTCGCTGACCAACAGCGGCGGGATCGATCGCCGCAACAAGGCGATCAAGCTCGTGCAGGACTGGGCCGCCACCAAGGGACGGAACATCCAGTTCTCCTACACACTGCCGACCACCACCTCCGGGCTGGCCGACAGCGGCCTCGCGGTGCTGCGGAACGCGGTCAGCAACAACGCGCGGATCGACGTCGTCAACATGATGACCTTCGACTACTACGACAACGCCACCCACGACATGGCGGCCGACACCCAGACCTCCGCACAGGGCCTCTACAACCAGCTCGCCAGGCTGTACCCGTCCAAGACCCCCGCCCAGCTGTGGGGTTCGATCGGAATCACCGAGATGATCGGTGTCGACGACTTCGGCCCGGCCGAGACCTTCACCCTGGCCAACGCCAACACCGTGTACAACTGGGCGGTCTCCAAGGGCATCAACACGCTGTCCTTCTGGGCGCTCCAGCGCGACAACGGCGGCTGCCCGGGCACCAAGGGCAACGACAACTGCTCCGGGATCGCCCAGAACACCTGGGACTTCACCCACATCTTCTCGCCGTTCACCAGCGGCTCGACGGTGAACAACGACTTCTCGGTGTCGGCCAGCCCGAACTCCGCGACGGTCACCGCCGGTTCGTCCACCTCGGCGACCATCGCGACGGCTGTGACGGCCGGCTCGGCACAGAGCGTCAACCTCACGGTCAGCGGCGCCCCGGCCGGCGTCACCGCCACCGTCACCCCCGGCAGTGTCACCGCCGGTAACAGCGCCACGCTGAACATCGGCACCACCTCCTCGGTCGCGCCCGGGAGCTACCCGATCGCGGTCACCGGCGCGGCGGCCTCCGGCAGCCACACCAGCACCTTCACCCTGAACGTCACCGGCACCCAGCCCGGCAACGACTTCTCGGTCGCCGTGAACCCGAACTCCGGCACGGTCGCGGTCGGTTCGTCCACCTCCGCCAACATCACGACGGCGGTCACCTCGGGCTCGGCGCAGAACGTCAACTTCACGATCATCAGCGTCCCGGTCGTCGGCATCAACGCCACCGTCACCCCCGGCAGCGTCACCACCGGCAACAGCGCCACGCTCAACATCTCCACCACCGCGGCCGCGACTCCGGGCACCTACCAGCTGGGCGTCACCGCCACCGGGGCCTCCGGCAGCCACACCGCGACCTACACGCTGACCGTCACCGGGAGCGGCCCGACGACCGGGCTGGTCAACGGTGACCTGGAGAGCGGCAGCCTGGCCCCGTGGACCTGCCAGAGCGGCGGCGCCGTGGTTTCCGCCCCGGTCCACTCCGGCACCAAGTCGCTGCAGGCCGCGGCCACCGCGAGCCAGACCGGCGAGTGCTCGCAGACCGTCACGCTGAAGCCCAACACCAGCTACACCCTGAGCGGTTGGGTGCAGGGCAACTATGCCTACGTCGGCGTCAGCGGCGGCGCCACGGCCAGTGCCTGGGCCAACTCCTCCGGCTGGACCAAGCTGTCCGCCCCCTTCACCACCGGCGCCAACGGCACCGTCACCGTGTACCTGCACGGCTGGTACGGCCAGGGCAACGTGTACGGGGATGACTTCTCCATCGCCTGAGTCCGCTTCGAGTGACGCATGACGGATGACAGCTGACAGATTTCAACATCTGTCAGCTGTCATCCGTTTTCTGTTCGCTGTCTCCTGTTCGCTGTTATCTGTCCGTCGCGACTTGTCCGCCGTCAGTTGACCGGCCGCCACCTGCGGCCCGCCACCTGCCGACCGCCCACCCGTCAGCCGCCCGCCGTCCGCATCCGCTCCGGTCGGCACAGCGCCAGGTACACCACCGTCGCCAGCACCCCGCAGACCAGGACCACCAGCGCCATCAGCACCGCCGACGGCTGACCACCGAGGCTGCTCAGCGGTGCGACCACCGCTCCGCACAGGAAGTTGCCCGTCCCCAGCAGCGCCGACGCCGTACCGGCCACCTGCGGCTCGACCAGGCCGAGCGCCTGGGCAGCGGTGTTCGGCAGGAGCACCCCCAGGCTTCCCATCATCACGAACAGCGGCGGGCAGAACCCGGCCAGCCCGAAGTCCCACACCGTCGTCAGCAGCACCAGCGCCACCCCGGCGGCGACCGTCGCCGCAAGGCTGCCCAGCATCAGCGCCCGCTGTGTGAAGCGCGGTGCCAGCACCCGCCCGTTCACCTGGGTCATCACCACGATCGCGAGCGAGTTCAGCCCGAACAGCAGGCTGTAGGTCTGCGGGGAGACCCGGTACACGTGCTGAAGCACCGTCGACGATCCGCTGATGTACCCGAACAGCGCCCCGAAGGCGAGCGAGCTGGTCAGCGCCAGCCCGAGGAACGGCAGGTTGCGCAAGAGCCGCCGCATCGTCCGCAGGGCCGCGCCCACCCCGCCGCCGTCCCGGGTTTCCGGGGGCAGCGTCTCGCGCAGCACCCCGAAGGACACCAGGGTGAGCAGCAGCCCGAGCGCCGTGAGCACGCCGAAGGTGCCGCGCCACGAGGTGAACCGCATCAGCTCCGCGCCGATGATCGGGGCGAGGATCGGCGCCAGCCCGGATATCAGGGCGATCGAGGCGAGGAAGCGCAGCAGCGCGACGCCCTGGAAGCGGTCCCGGGAGACGGCGCGCCCGATCACCAGCCCGGCGGAGCCGGCCGCGCCCTGGACGAACCGGGCGGCGATCAGCACCGACAGGTTCGGCGCGAACACGCACACCACGCTGGACAGGGTGTAGAGGACGAGCCCGACGAGCAGCGGCGGGCGGCGCCCGTAGCGGTCGCTGAGCGGTCCGAAGAGCAGCTGCCCGGCCGCGACCCCGAACATCGAGAAGGTCAGGGTGAGCTGGACGGCGGCCGGCTGGGCGTCCAGGTCGCCGGCGATCGCAGGCAGGCCCGGGAGGTAGAGGTCGGTGGTGAGCGGGCCGAGCGCGGTGAGACCGCCGAGGACGGCGATCACGGTCCAGCCGGGACGGGTCCGGCCGGTGGCCGGTGCGGGGGCGGGTGTGCTGGCGGCAGCGGTCGACGTGTCGTCGGTGGGGCCGACGGTCGGGCCGGGCATGGCGCTCCTTACGGACGGGTGACGTGGGGTTCGTTCGCGCTCCGTCCTATCGCAGCCCGGCGCCGTTCCGACAGCGGGGGTGCGCGCTGTTCGGCCGCGGGGGTGCGTCCGGCCGATCGTCCGCCGCCCGTTCCCGGCCCGCACACGACGACGGCCCGCCCGCACCTTCCGGTGCCCGGCGGGCCGTTCCGTTCCCTGGTCAGGAGTGACGAGGAGGGGTGGGGAGGACTGCTGCCCGGTCGGCGCACCCGAGGCGCCCGCCGTACTCAGTGCTTGGTGACGTGCTCGGCGCGCAGCGCCGCCTGCACCGCGGCGCCGTCCTGCCACGCGTAGAGCTGGTTGCCGGTCAGCGCCACGTTGTAGTGCCCGCAGGTGCCGCTGGCCTTGGTCGCGACGTTCTCGGGGAACCAGCCGGCCTTGAGCGACTCCGGCACGGGGTGCGCGCTCTTGCCCGGCAGCCCGGCGGTGCAGCCGGCGGGCAGCCGGCCCTCCGGGAGGGTGGCGCTCAGCAGGCGGTCGTCGCCCGTGGTGGACATCAGGTACTTCACCGCGGAGGCGTTGTCGGGCAGCCAGGCCGGCATCGACCGGCGGTCGGCCTTGGCCTGGGTGCCGGTCTCGTACGAGCCCTGCTGCTGATGGTGCTCGTCGTACCAGTCGGACACCCGCGGGCCGATTGCCACGGCCGCCACGGCGACGGCCATGCCGGTGCCCGCGACTCCCAGCGCGACCTTGCTCACGATGCCCTTCATGCCCGACTGCCCTCTCCGTGTCGTGACCGGTGCGGCCGCTGCCGCTCGTCTGCGCTGCCGGTGGCTGCCCAGATCCGCGTCAGCGGCCCGGTCGGCGCGCTCCACCGGCCGGTGCAACCATCGTGGCCCGTCCGGACCCGTCGGATCGTCACCACCAGGTCGCGACCTTGTCTCCAACCCACGGGGTACCTTCTCCACCTTCAGGCGTATGCCATTCGACAGGGACCCTGAGGCCAGAGGGTTCCGGGCCCGCAGGACCCGGCTACGCGCCGCTCCGACTCTCAGGTCGGCACGCCCGGGTCGAGCACGGCCCGAGCCCCGATCGAGCGTTGCCCAAGCCCGGCGCCGCCGCGGCTCGGCCTGCTGCGCCCGGAGCAGCGGCGGCCCCCAGCGCCTCGACCGCCGCGCCTCAGACCGCCGCCGGTACCGGCCTGGCGACCGGGAACGGGCGACCGTCGAGGGTCCAGTGCGGGTCGATCGGGCGCAGCAGCGAGGCGTACACCTGGGCGGCGACGTCCGGGTGGCGGATCTCGCCGGTGGGCGGGCCGGCCGGGATGTCGTGCCCGGCGCAGGCGACCCAGGCCGTCCGCTCCTCGGCCGTACGGCCGCCGTGGCCGCCGGTGTCCACGTGCCCGTGGTCGGTGACGACGATGACCGTCCACTGCTCCTCGGCGTAGGTCGCCCGGCCGCCGACGGCGTCCAGGAGCCGGCCGAGGCGCTCGTCGGCGGTGCGCATGGACGCGCGGTACTCGTCGCCGCAGCCCAGGAAGTGGGCGGTCTCGTCGACGGCACCGAGATAGACGAAGGAGGCCTCGGGGTCGGCGGTGCCGAGGACGTGGACGGCTTCCCGGGTGATCTCCTCGTCCACCGCCTCCCAGGCCTCGGGGGTGTCCTCGGCGGGGGCGACGTAGGAGAGCCGGCCGGGCGCGCGGAAGAGCGGGCCGCCGGAGTCGTTGATCATCAGCGGGTCCCAGCCGGCGGCCACGAAGGTACGGCGACGGTCACCCCGGTTGAGTCGGGTGGCGAAGTCGGGGAACACGTCGAGCCGGTTGCCGCCCAGGTGGTTGCCCCAGACTCCGTGCTTGGCGGGCTCGACCCCGGTCACGATGGTGGCCCAGCACGGCCCGGACATGGTGGGCGTGGAGTCCGCGACGGTGACCGGCACCAGGAACCCGGCCTCGGCGACCTCCTGCAGGCGCGGCATCGGCACCTGCGCCAGGTAGTCGTGACGGACGCCGTCGATCCCGACGACGAGCACGCGGGGGCGGGGCCACTGGGCAGCGGACATGGTGGGGGTTCCTTTCGGTCGTGCGCACCCGGCCGCACCCGCCGAGGGCGCCGCCGACCGCGCCATGTTTCACCGGCCGCCGTACCGGCCGGCGTCCCTCCACCGAACGGCAGGTGTCCGCACGGTGTCGGAAGCGCGCGCCTGGAATCCGCCAGGGGCTCGTCCGCCGCCGACCGCGCGGGGCGAGCTGCCCACGGCCCCCGCCGCCGACCGCCGGGACGCGGCCTGCGGCGGGGCCGGTCACGACCGCGGGTTCGGTCCAGGCCCGGCCACGGCCCCGGGTTCGGTCAGGGCTGCGGGCGGAACTCGTGGACGAGCTCGATGCGGCCGACGATGTGCCGGTTGAACTCGGCCAACTCCTCGGCAGGCACCCAGAGTTCGAGGATCGTCCGGCCGCCCGCCTGCTGCACGGGGTAGCGGGCGAGGAAGGCGGTGTCGACCTCGAAGCGGGTGACGTAGCCGACGCCGGAGGCGGGGACGTTCCAGTCCCGGGCGATCCGGATCGCGTAGTCCTCGTTGAGGACGGGGTAGAAGATCGGCTGCTCGGGCAGCCGGGGCGGCCACGCACGCCAGTCGGCGGCCTCGACCAGCGCCAGCTCCTCGGGGCCGGTCGGGCGCCAGAGGGTAGTGGTCAGGGGCGTCATCGGGACGGACTCGCTGGTCATGGCAGGAACGGTAGCCGGGCCGTGACGGGCCCGGCCACCGGTTTCCCCGGCCGGAGAAGGACGGGCGGCGGCCCGTCAGCGGTAGGCGGACTCGCCGGTGATGGCCTCGCCGAGGACCAGGGTGTGGATCTCGCTGGTGCCCTCGTAGGTGAGCACCGACTCCAGGTTGTTGGCGTGCCGCAGCACCGGGTACTCGGTGGTGATGCCGTTGGCGCCGAGGACCGTCCGGGCGCTGCGGGCGATCTCCAGCGCGGTGCGGACGTTGTTGAGCTTGCCGAAGCTGACGTGCGGCGGGCGGGCCGCGCCCTGCTCCTTGAGCCGACCGATCCGCAGGGCGACCAGGTAGGCCTTCTCCACCTCCAGCATCATCTCGACCAGCTTCTGCTGGGTCAGCTGGAAGCCCGCGATCGGACGGTCGAACTGGATCCGGCTCTTGGCGTAGTCCAGGGCGGCGGTGTAGCAGTCACGGGCGGCGCCGACGGTGCCCCAGAGGATGCCGTAGCGGGCCTCGTTGAGGGAGGAGAGCGGTCCGCGCAGCCCGACCACCCCGGGCAGCACGGCGTCGGCGGGCAGCACCACGTCGTCGAAGGCCAGCTCGCTGGTGACCGAGGCGCGCAGCGAGAGCTTGCCGTGCACGTCGGTGGCGGTCAGGCCGCGGGTGCCGCGTTCGACCAGGAAGCCACGCACGCCCTCCTCGGTCTGCGCCCAGACCACGGCCACGTCGGCGATGCTGCCGTTGGTGATCCACATCTTGCTGCCGGACAGCACCCAGTCGCCGCCCTTGCGCACTGCCCGGGTGCGCATGTTGGCCGGGTCCGAGCCGAAGTCCGGCTCGGTGAGGCCGAAGCAGCCGATCAGTTCGCCGGCGGCCATGCCGGGCAGCCAGCGCTGCTTCTGCTCCTCGGAGCCGAAGGCGTGGATCGATCGCATGGCGAGCGAGCCCTGGACGGAGACGAAGCTGCGCAGTCCGGAGTCGGCCGCCTCCAGCTCCATGCAGGCCACCCCGTACGCCACCGCGTCGGCGCCCGCGCAGCCGTAGCCGTCGAGGTGCATGCCGAGCACGCCCAGGGCGCCGAGCTCGGGGGCGAGTTCACGGGCCGGGAAGACCCCGCGCTCGAACCAGTCGCCGATGTGCGGGCGGATCCGCTCCTCGGTGAACCGGCGGACGGTGTCGCGGATCAGCCGCTCCTCGTCGGAGAGCAGGTCGCCGACGGCGAGCAGGTCGGAAGGGTCGATCCGGGTCGGCTTCGTCATTGAAGCTCCTTGTACTCTCGGCGGAATACCGGCGAGTATTCCGCACCCGGCCGGGCGGCGGGCGAGCGCGAACGAGTGAGGATGGCGACATGTCCGACGGTGCCTACGTGGTCGGCGAGGTGACGGCTCAGGAGCTGGCCGGCTCGGCGGAGGAGCTCGCCGGGCTACTGGTGGAGACCGTGCACGGCGGCGCCTCGGTCGGGTTCCTCGCCCCGCTGCACCCGGACGAGGCCGCAGCGTGGTGGCGGGGGCTCGGCCCGGACGTCGCAGCCGGCCGACTGGTGCTGTGGACCGCCCGGGCCGGGGACGACGGACGGCTCGCCGGGACGGTGCAGCTGCGACCGGCCACCACCGCGAACGGCCGCCACCGGGGTGAGGTGGCCAAGCTGATGGTGCACCCCACGGACCGCGGGCACCGGTTGGCCGGGCGGCTGCTGGCGGCACTGGAGGAGCGGGCAGTGGAACTCGGCATCCGGCTGCTGGTGCTGGACACCGAGTCGGGCAGCCCGGCCGAACGTCTGTACGAGGCGGCGGGCTGGAGCCGGGTCGGCTCGGTGCCGGACTACGCGGCCGACCCTGCGGGCACGCTCCGGCCGACCACCATCTTCTTCAAGTCCCCGACGCGCTAGCGGAACGGGAACGAACGGGAGCAGGACATGGCACGGTGGGCGCTGGTCGCCGAGGAGACGGTGGGCATCGGCCAGGACCGGACCTGGGGCAGCACGGTGCTGGCCGAGGTCGAGGGCACCCGCGAGGAGGCCGTCGAGGAACTGAAGCGGCTCGTTCCCTCCTACACCCCGCAGCATCCCTTCAACAGCCGGCGCCGGACGCTGCTCCGCGACGGGGACACCTACCTGCTGATCTCGCGCGGCAGCATGCGGGACTACCACTGCGTTTTCAAGGTGTGGGAACTGCTGTGGGACAGCAGTCGGCCGGAGGTCCAGGCCGAGCGGCTGGCCGAGGGCTGACACGGGCGGGGGTTCCCCCGCTCACCCCACCCCGCACAACCGCAGCAGCGCCGTGGTCGCCGCACCCGCGACGACCACCGCCGGGAACGGCGCCCGGCGCAGCGCGAGCACCCCCGCGACCAGCACGCCCGCCGGACGGGCCCACCCCGCGAAGCCGTGCCCCTGGGTCAGCGCGCCGGTCGCGATCAGCGCCACCAGCAGCACCGCCGCCGCGGCGGCCAGCAGGTGCCGCAGCCGTTCCGAGAGGGTGAGCCGGCCGCCGAGCAACGGCCCGGCGAGCCGGAAGGCGTACGTCCCGACGGCCAGCAGCAGGACCGCGTACAGCGGCATCATCGGACCGCCTCCTTCTTCCCGTTCACCGCGTTCTGTTCGTCCGCCGCCGCCTCTGCCGTCGGCCGTCCGGCGAACAGCAGCCCGACGAGGGCGAGCAGCACCGGCAGCCCGGCCGGGACGAACGGCGTGGCCGCGACCGCGACCACGGCACCGACCACCGCCGCCGTACGTGTGCGGCGGTCCGCGAGCGAGGGCAGGACGAGCGCGAGCAACACTGCCGGGAAGGCCGCGTCCAGGCCGAGCGCGTCCGTGTCGCCGATCAGCCCGCCCGCGAGCGCGCCGAGCAGCACCGAGATGTTCCAGACCACGAACAGGGCGATCCCGCAGAGCCAGTACACGGCCCGGCGCCTGCACGGCTCGCTCTGCTGCAGGGCGAAGGCGGCGGTCTCGTCGGTGAGCAGCTGCGCCCCCGCCAGCCGTCGCCACCGTGGGCCGTCGAGCACGTCGGCCACGGTGAAGCCGAAGGGCAGCAGCCGGGCGTTGAGCACCAGTCCGGTGGCGACCGCGGCGAGGGCGCCGCCGCCGGAGAGCACCACGCCGACCGCCGCGAACTGGGAGCCGCCGGCGAACACCAGGACGGAGAGGGCGATCGGCACCCAGAGGGGTAGACCGCCGGAGACGCTGATCGCGCCGAAGGAGGCGCCGACGAGGGCGTCGGCCAGGCAGACCAGAGCGACGTCCCGAAGGGTGGCACGTTCCAGTGTTCGAATGAGCGAACGCATGTTCATTAGAGTGAACGGCTCGACCCCGTTCGTCAAGGCGAACAGGCGGGCCGATCGGGCGAACGACGACCAGGGCCCGACCGTGGCAGCATGAACGGCGGCATCAGCCGACCGGGAGCCGCGGAAGGGGCCAGGAGGAAGCGTGAGTGGCGAGCATGAGTGACCAGACCACCCCGGCCATGGGCCCCCGCGGCTCCAGCGGCTCCACCGGCAGCAGCAATGGCGGCGGCAGTGCCAGCGGCAGCGGCAGCGGCAGCGGCAGCGGCGCCGAACTGATCGGGCAGATCGCTGCCTCGATCCGGCGCGAGCGCGAGCGCAGCGGGCTGTCGATGGCCGAGCTGGCCCGGCGCGCGGGCATCGCCAAGTCCACGTTGTCCCAGCTGGAGTCGGGCGCGGGCAACCCCAGCGTGGAGACGCTCTGGGCGCTCGGGGTCGCACTGAACGTGCCGTTCAGCCGGCTGGTGGACCCGCCGCGCCCGGTGGTCAAGGTGATCCGGGCCGGCGAGGGCCCGGTGACCCACTCCGAGCGCGCCGACTACGCCGCCACCGTGCTCTCCTCCTGCCCGCCCAACGCCCGGCGCGACATCTACCGGATCGAGGCGCAGCCGGGCGAGACCAGGGCATCCGATCCCCACATGCCCGGCACCGTCGAGCACGTGCTGATCGGTGCCGGACGGGCTCTGGTCGGGCCGACGGAGGCGCCGGTCGAGCTGGGCCCGGGCGACTACGTGAGCTACCCGGGCGACGCTCCGCACGTGTTCCGCGCCCTGGCTCCGGACACCCTCGCGGTGATCGTCATGGAGCACATCTGACGGATCACCGGCCACCGCGGGGCGCGCGCGTCGGCTACTTCAACAGCCGGTCCAGGAAGGGGTTTCCGAACACCCGGTGCGGGTCGTGGCGGTCCAGGACGGCGACCGCCTCGTCCCAGCCGGGCCCGCCGCCGGCCCGCAGGCTGTCGGGGACGGCCCGGTCGATCAGGTCGGAGTCGGACCAGGCGGCGGCGTCGGTGTAGGCCCAGCCCTTGGACCACTCGACCCGCAGGCCCGCCCGGGTGCCGTCGAAGGTGCGCAACAGCCACTGCTCCAACTCCCGGGCGAAGCGCTCCAGTCCGGGAGTGCCGGGGAAGGCGAGGACGTCCAGCCAGACCGCCGTGTCCCACTCGGGGCGGTCGGCGCGCGGGCGCAGCGCGGACAGCAGCGGGGGCCGGGCGCCGGGGACGCCGGAGGAGGCCGGGTCGTCCAGGCCGGTGACCCGGATCTCCACCGCGCCGTTCACCGGGAACTCGCCCCGAGCCTGGTAGGACGCGAGCAACTCCCGGTAACAGGCGGCGAATTCGCTCACCACCCACTGGAGGTCGGCGCGCTTGGCGAGGACCGCGTAGCCGTTCGCGGTGACCCGCAGGGTGGTCGGGCGGATGTAGTGGAGCAGGGTGCGGGAGGGGCCCCAGAGGTCGGAGCGCAGTCCGCCCGCGAGCAGGTGGGTGAGCACCTCGCCGCTGAGCAGTCGGCCCAGCAGCCCGCCGGAGAGCAGGACATCCGTGATGTCGCCGGTGAGCCCCACCTTCGCGACCAGGTACTGGAGTTGGCCGAACAGCGGGGCCGATGCCCAGGCGCCGGTGACGATCTCGTCGGCGAGCCGGGCGACCGGTTCCGGAATGCTGTCCGAGAAGGGGTAGTTGTAGGGGCGGTCGACGGCCAGGGAGGCGAGCGGCTTGTTCGGGGTGACGCTCCAGGTCTTGAGCCAGGGGTACTCGGTGTAGGCGAACCAGATCACCTCGGCCCGGCCGTCGCGCTCCACGAAGTCGGCGAGGGTGCGCGGGCCTCCCCCGCCGCCGAGGACCCCGCCCAGCACTCCCCCGAGCACTCCGCCGAGCCCGCCGCCACCACCGGTGTCCGCACCGGCACCCGTACCGGTGCCCGGGCGGGCGAAGAGCTCGCTCGCCGGGATGTCGAGCCGACTGACACAGCGCAGCGGCCGGTCGGCGCCGGCCCGCAGCACCACCTCGGTGAGGAAGGCGCGGCCCAGGTGCACCAGGAAGGCGGCGCTGTCGGCCTCGGAACGGTCGAAGGTGCGCAGCGCGTAGCGGCCGGTGGCCGGGTCGAGGACGACGGCCGTGAGTCGGACGACCTGGTTGCTGACCGAGCCGTACCCGTGCCCCTCCGGTCGCACCTCCCCCGCCGCCGGCGCGGCGGTGCCGTGGCCGCCGATGGCGAGCACACCACCGACGGTGATCTCGCCGGGGGCCGGGCAGGCGGTCAGGCCGAGGCCGCGGGCGGCCAGGTGTGTGAGCAGGGCCTCCATGGTGGCGCCGGTCTGCACCCGGACGGTCCCGGGCGCGTCGGCGCTGATGGCGGTGAGGTGGCGGCTGGTGTCCACGAGCAGGATCCGGGCACTCTCCGGGGTCCCGGTGGCGACGGTGAGCGGCGCCCAGGTGTGCCGGTAACCGGAGGCCCGCAGCCGCCAGCCGTTGGCGTGCGCCCAGTCGGCCAGGGCCGGGACCTCCTCGGGGGTGCGGGGCGCGCAGGTCCACAGCTGGTCGGTGCGGATCTCGCCGGACCAGTTGCGGAAGACCCGCTGATAGAGCTCGGTGCCTGCGGGCAGTCCGGGCGGTACGGGCGCGGCGGCCTCGGCGCTGTCCGGGCCGATGGTGCCGCGCAGCAGCCAGGCCGCGCCGCCGAGCGCCGCCGACGCGCCCAGCAGCTTCCGGCGGGTGAGGCCACCGGGGGTGCTCTTCCGCGTGTCCGCCGGGGCGGTCGAAGGGGCCTTCGTGTCAGCCTTCGTGTCGGCCTTTGCATGGGCCTTCGCGGGGGCGTCCACCAGGGCATTCATTGGGGTCATCCCCTCCGGTGTCGCCCCGCCAACCGTTCCGCCCACCGGGCCGTGTTCCGTGGTCATCCGTCCGTCCGCCCCCTCGCACTGGTCCCCCGGGGCCGGGCTACGGCGATCCGGGTCCGGCCGGAGTCCGCCCGGCCCGGTCCGGAGCGTATGGAGGGGCGCACGGCGGTTTGAAGCGTCCACCCGGGATCTCACTCCTTCGAGTGAGATCCGTTCGATCGGCCCGGGAGCCCGGTCCACCTGCCCAGTCCCTCGCCCGAGCTCTGTTGCCCGTGTCCTCCGCGGGCGCATAGGTTGATCACGATCACCCCACCCCGCCCGCCGGAGGCTCCGCCATGCCCTCGTCCGCGTCCTCGCTCGCGAACTCTCCCGTGCCCGCAGCGCTGACCGTCGCCGTCGCCCAGCCCGTCTGCGCCGCCGCCGGCCGTCCGGACACCGTGTCCGAGAACGTCGCCCTGCACGCCGCGGCGGTGCGGGAGGCCGGCACCCGGCTGGTGGTGTTCCCCGAGCTGTCGCTGACCGGCTACGACCTGGCCGCGCCGGCCGTCGACCCGGCGGACGGCCGGCTCGCACCGCTGGTGGCGGCCTGTGCCGCCACCGGTGCCGTCGCCCTGGTCGGGGCACCGGTCACCGAGGCCGGCGGGCGCGAGTCCATCGCCACGCTGGCGGTCACCGGGGAGGGCGCCGAGGTCGTCTACCGGAAGATGCGCCTGCACGGCGCCGAGGTCGAGCGATTCGCCCCCGGCGAGCAGCCCGTCGTCCTGGAGCTGGACGGCTTGCGGCTCGGCCTGGCCGTCTGCGCGGACGCCGCCGACCCGGCGCACGCCGAGGAGACCGCCGCGCTCGGCATCGACGCCTACGTCGCCTCCACCCTCTACGGGCCCGGCGCCGCCCAGGCCGAGCGCCGGGACGGCCACTTCCACGACCGGGCGGCCGCCCACGGGGTGTGGTGCGTGCTGGCGACCTGCGCCGGGGCCAGCGGCGAGTACCCGGAGAGCTCGGGCGGCTCCGGCGTCTGGGCCCCGGGCGGAGACCTCGTCGTCCAGGCCTCCACCGCCCCGGGCGAGCTGGTCCGCGCAGCGCTGCCCCGGCGGTAGGCGCCGGGCCCGGAACCGGATCACCCGACCGGAAATACCTGCGCCCCACGCGCGGCTGTGGTGATCGGAGATCCGTTCCGGGCCGGTCGGGCCCGTACAGGAGGTGCAGCGCGCGATGGGTGGCCAGCAGGAGAAGCCGCAGGAGTACCGGATCGAGCACGACTCGATGGGCGAGGTCAGGGTGCCGGCCGACGCGAAGTGGCAGGCACAGACGCAGCGGGCGGTGGAGAACTTCCCGGTGTCCGGCCAGCGGCTGGAGCGGGCGCACATCGCCGCGCTGGCCCGGATCAAGGCCGCCGCGGCCCGGGTGAACGCCCGGCTCGGTGTGCTGGACGAGGAGACGGCGGAGGCGATCGCGGCGGCGGCCGGGGAGGTCGCGGAGGGGCGCTGGGACGACCAGTTCCCGGTGGACGTGTTCCAGACCGGCTCGGGCACCTCGTCCAACATGAACACCAACGAGGTGATCGCCACCCTGGCCGGGGAGCGGCTGGGCCGGCCGGTCCACCCGAACGACCACGTCAATGCCAGCCAGTCGTCCAACGACGTCTTCCCGTCCTCGATCCACATCGCCGCCACCGCCGCCGTCACGCACGACCTGGTGCCGGCGCTGGAGCATCTCGCGGAGGCTTTGGAGCGCAAGGCCGCCGAGTTCGCCCAGGTGGTCAAGTCGGGCCGCACGCACCTGATGGACGCCACGCCCGTCACGCTCGGCCAGGAGTTCGGCGGCTATGCGGCGCAGGTGCGGCACGGGCGGGAGCGGCTGCTGGCCACCCTCCCCCGGGTCGCCGAACTCCCGCTCGGCGGGACGGCGGTGGGCACCGGCATCAACACCCCGCCCGGTTTCCCGGCGGCCGTCATCGCGGAGGTCGTCCGCGTGACCGACCTGCCGCTGACCGAGGCCCGGAACCACTTCGAGGCGCAGGGCGCGCGGGACGCCCTGGTCGAGCTGAGCGGTCAACTGCGCACGGTGGCAGTCGGGTTCACGAAGATCGCGAACGACCTGCGCTGGATGGGCTCCGGTCCGCGCACCGGGCTCGGCGAGATCAACCTGCCGGATCTCCAGCCCGGTTCGTCGATCATGCCGGGCAAGGTGAACCCGGTGCTGCCCGAGGTGGTGCTGATGGTCGCCGCCCAGGTGGTGGGCAACGACGCGACGGTCGCGCTGGCGGGCGCGAGCGGCAACTTCGAGCTGAACGTGATGCTCCCGGTGATCGCCCGCAACGTGCTGGAGTCGGTGCGGCTGCTCGCCAACAGCGCCCGACTGCTGGCCGACCGGACGGTGGACGGCATCACCGCCAACGTCGAACGGGCCCGGGAGTTCGCGGAGTCCTCACCCTCGGTGGTGACCCCGCTGAACCGCTACATCGGGTACGAGGAGGCCGCGAAGGTCGCCAAGCAGGCGCTGGCCGAGCGCAAGACGATCCGTCAGGTGGTGGTGGAACGCGGCTACGTCGAGCAGGGCCGACTCACCGAGGAGCAGCTGGACGAGGCCCTGGACGTGCTGAGGATGACGCGCCCTTAGTGGGCCGTGCGATGGCCGGCGCGCGTCGGGGCACGACCTCGCACGTTCGTCGCCTGGGGGAACGCCCGGGGACGCGCGCCGGGGCGCGGCGGGCGGCTGCGCCCTCCGCGCCCCGGTCACGGGCTGCGGGGAAGATCAGCCCTTGGCACGGCCGGCCCGGCCGCGCCGCATCGACGCTCCGTTCGAGGTCATGGTCGCCATCGAGATCGCCGCGAGGCCGAGCAGGAACATCACGGCACCCACGATGATGCAGGTCACGATGTTCTTGCCGTGCGCGACGGACCCGGAGACGACCCAGGGGGAGATGATCGTCCAGACACCGAGCGCGGCGGCGGCCCAGGCCCGCGCGTGGGTGCGTTCGTAGGCCGATCCGTAGCCGGCCATCAGGACCGTGTAGGCCAGACCCACGATCAGGCAGGTCACGGTCAGGGTGCTGTACGCGGTGAAGCCGACGATCCATGGCGATGCCGCCAGGAAGAGACCGGCCAGGACGGCCAGGGCTTCCACGCCCTGGGCGCGGGGGGTCGTTGTGACCCGCTCGTAGCGTTCGCGCAGTTCGACGATGTCCGGATGGTGCTCCATGCCCGTCGTCGGGATATGGGTTGCCACCGATACCACCTCCTGTGGTCGGAACCGGTAAGGCGCTTGCCCCGTACCCATTCTGGCGCTTATCTAGTGTTTTGCACCTGATGGTCTGGAATGATCGATAACCATCCGATCACGCCGGTGACCTGCGTCTCAACCATCCGGGTCGCCATTGCCTATGCAACTCGTTGCATAGCAGGATGCGGGCCATGGCACTGGAGCACGCGATCCTCGTCTCGCTGCTGGAGCAGCCCGGCTCCGGCTACGAGCTGGCCCGGCGCTTCGACCGCTCGATCGGGCGCTTCTGGACCGCCACCCACCAACAGATCTACCGGGTGCTACGGCGGATGGAGGCGGACGGCTGGGTGGCCGCGCAGGAGATCCCCCAGGACGGACGTCCGGACAAGAAGGTCTATTCGGCGGCCGAGGCCGGACGGGCCGTGCTCGCCGACTGGCTGCGCGAACCGGTCGAGCCGGAGACCGTCCGGCACGAGCTCGCGGTCAAGATCCGGGCCGCCGCCTTCGACGACCCGGCCGCGCTGGTGTCCGAGGTCGAACGCCATCGCGAGAGCCACTCCGCCCTGCTCGCCCGCTACCTGCACGGCGAGCAGCGGGACTTCCCGGACGCCACCGCGCTCGACGCCGGGCAGCAGTTGCAGCACGTGGTGCTGCGCGGCGGCATCGAGTACGAGCGGATGACCCTCGCCTGGCTCGACGACGTGCTCGCCACCCTGCGCCGCCTCGCCGCCGACCGGCCGTCCTGACCAGCCACCCCGTCCTGCCGTCGCGACCGGCCGACCAGCCAACAGGAACCGGACGACGGCGAACAGCCGGCAGGCAACGGGTGACAGATAACAGATGACAAACTCTGAAATCTGTCACCTGTTATCTGTCATCAGAACCCTGTCGGCCCGCAACCCGCCCTCCTCACACCCTCGACCCCTCGGGAGCCCCTCGATGCTCTTCAACCCGCGCAGCTACGACCCCGCACAGTTCGACGAGCCGACCCGCCGGCTGCTGCGCGCGACGGTGGACTGGTTCGAGTCCCGCGGCAAGAAGGCGCTGATCGACACCTACATCGACCGCAGCTGGTACGCCGACTTCCTGGACTTCGCCGCGAAGGAGGGCCTGTTCGCGGAGTTCCTGACCCCCGCCGCGGCCGACCCCGACAAGCGCTGGGACACCGCGCGGATCGCCGAGCTGAACGAGATCCTCGGCTTCTACGGCCTCGGCTACTGGTACACCTGGCAGGTCACCATCCTGGGCCTCGGCCCAGTCTGGCAGAGCGAGAACGAGGCCGTCCGCGCCCGCGCCGCCAAGCTCCTCGCGGACGGCCACGTGATGGCCTTCGGCCTCTCCGAGCGCACCCACGGCGCCGACATCTACTCCACCGACATGATCCTCACCCCGGACGGCGAGGGCGGCTTCACCGCGACCGGTTCCAAGTACTACATCGGCAACGGCAACGTGGCCGGCCTGGTCTCGGTGTTCGGCCGCCGCTCGGACGTCGAGGGCCCGGAGGGTTACGTCTTCTTCGCCGCCGACAGCCGCCACGACGCGTACCACCTGGTCAAGAACGTGGTGAACGCGCAGATGTACGTCAGCGAGTTCCGCCTGGAGGACTACCCGGTGCGCGCCGAGGACGTGCTGCACACCGGCCGGGCCGCCTTCGACGCCGCCCTCAACACCGTCAACGTCGGCAAGTTCAACCTCTGCACCGCCTCGGTCGGCATCTGCGAGCACGCGATGTACGAGGCCGTCACGCATGCCCACAACCGGGTGCTGTACGGCAAGCGGGTCACCGACTTCCCGCACGTCAAGCGGGAGTTGACGGACGCGTACGTCCGCCTGGTGGCGATGAAGCTGTTCAGCGCGCGGGCCGTGGACTACTTCCGCACCGCCTCCCCCGAGGACCGCCGCTACCTGCTGTTCAACCCGATGACCAAGATGAAGGTCACCACCGAGGGCGAGAAGGTCATCGACCTGATGTGGGACGTCATCGCGGCCAAGGGCTTCGAGGCGGACACCTACTTCGACAAGGCCGCGAAGGACATCCGCGGCCTGCCGAAGCTGGAGGGCACCGTCCACGTCAACCTGGCGCTGATCCTCAAGTTCATGGGCAACTACCTGTTCGCCCCGGCCGACTACGCCCCGGTGCCGACCCGCCTGGACGCCGCCGACGACGTCTTCCTGTTCCGGCAGGGCCCGGCCCGCGGCCTCGGCGCGATCCGCTTCCACGACTGGCGCACCGCCTACGACCGCCACGCCGAGCTGCCCAACGTCGCCCGCTTCCGCGAACAGGCCGACGGCTTCTGCGCGCTGCTGCTCAAGAACGCGCCGAGCAAGGAGCAGCAGGCGGACCTGGACTTCCTGCTGGAGATCGGCCAGCTGTTCGCGCTGATCGTCTACGGCCAGCTGGTGCTGGAGCAGGCCGAGCTGACCGGCCTGACCGCCGCCGACCACGGCGGCGACGTGCTGGACCGGATCTTCGACGCGCTGGTCCGCGACTTCTCCGCACACGCCACCGAGCTGCACGGCAAGGCCTCGGCCACCGAGGAGCAGGCCGCCTGGGCGCTGGCGAACGTGCGCCGCCCGGTCGCCGACCCGGCGCGGGACACCCGGGTGTGGGCGCAGGTCGAGGCGCTCTCCGGCGCGTACGAGATGCAGCCGTAGCGCACGGGAGAAAGGACCCCGGGGGTGCCGGTCGGCGGGCCGGCACCCCCGGTTCACCTCTGCGGGGGAGCTCCGGTCGTCGCCGAAGCCCATGCCGCGGGCCCGGGCGACCACCGAGCCGTCCGACCGCACCCCCGGAGCCGCCGCCCGTGACCGCCCCGAGCCGGCCGGAACGACGTACGGTGGAACCGGAGGCCGTGTCATGCACGTCACCGGAACCCACTTCACCCACTTCGCCGACCGCACCGAGGCGGGCCGTCGACTGGCCGCCCGCCTGGGCCACCTGACCGGCCCCGACACCGTGATCGTGGCGCTGCCGAGGGGCGGCGTGCCGGTGGCCGCCGAGGTCGCCGCGGCGCTCGGCGCGCCGCTGGACATCTGCGTGATCCGCAAGCTCGGCGTGCCCTACCAGCCCGAGCTCGGCATGGGGGCGATCGGCGAGGGCGGCGTCCGGGTGCTGAACGACGAGGTGATCCGGTTCTCCGCGGTCACCGACGAGCAACTGGCCGAGGTGGAGCGGCGCGAGCGCGCCGAGCTCCAGCGCCGGGCCCGCCGCTACCGGGGCGACCGGCCGCCAGCCGACCTGCGCGGACGCACGGTGGTCGTGGTGGACGACGGCATCGCCACCGGGTCGACCGCCCGGGCGGCCTGCCGGATCGTCCGCAAGCACGGCGCGGCCCGGGTGGTGCTCGCGGTGCCGGTCGCGCCCGCGGACTGGACCGAGCGCCTCGGCGAGGTCGCCGACGAGCTGGTCTGCGTCGACACACCGTCCCCGTTCTACGCGATCGGCGAGTTCTACGCCGACTTCTCGCAGACCGAGGACGAGGAGGTGCTGCGGCTGCTGGCCGAGGCCTGCGGCGACCCGCCCGCGGCCAACACCGGGGTGGACCGCGAGCTGCTGCTGCCCGTCGCCGGGGTCGGCCTGGCGGGCCGGCTGACCGTCCCGGCCGGCGCGCGCGGGGTCGTCGTCTTCGCGCACGGCAGCGGCAGCGGCCGGCACAGCCCGCGCAACCGGCACGTCGCCGAGTACCTGAACCGCACCGGTCTGGCCACGCTGCTGTTCGACCTGCTCACCGAGGACGAGGAACCCGACCGGCGGAACGTGTTCGACGTGACGCTGCTGGGCGGCCGGCTGACCGCCGTCGCCCGGCGGCTGGGCGCCGCGGAGGGCGGCCCGGACACCGTCGTGCCCGAGACCCGAGACCTGCCGCTCGGCCTGTTCGGCGCCAGTACGGGCGCCGCGGCCGCGCTGCACACCGCCGCCGAGCTGGGCCCGGCCGTGCGCGCCGTGGTCTCCCGGGGAGGCCGCCCGGACCTCACCGCGCCCGACGCGCTGGCCCGGGTGCGCGCCCCGACGCTGCTCGTCGTCGGCTCCCTGGACTCCACCGTGCTCGACCTCAACCGGCAGGCCCGGAGCCGGCTGCGCTGCGAGACCGCATTGGCGGTGGTGCCTCACGCGAGCCACCTGTTCGAGGAACCGGGGACCCTGGACCGGGTCGCCGAGCTGGCCTCGGACTGGTTCCTCCGCCACCTCCCGCGCCCCACCGGCCGCGGAAGCGCGTGACCGTCCCATTGCGCAGACTTCGTGTATCACTCCCGGTCAGCAGCGCATTTTGCGCAGCCGACAGCGGGATTTCCTGACCAGCTTGTACACATTGAGCAGTCGAAATCCGACCTGTTGCCCAACCATCCCGACAGTAGCAAGCTCTCCGCAACCACACCGCCCCACCCGTTCGCGGTGCGGTCGTGACCCGGCGGAAGCCTCGACGGCGAGGCCCGAAGTGGAGGAACGAGCGATGACCCCGCAGTCCCACGCCCTTGAGTTGACCCCCGAGGAGCGCGAGGCCGGTCTTGACGCCGACCAGCTGCGCCGCCTCGTCGGCCTCGTCGAGCACGACGCGGCCGCCGATCCGTTCCCGGTGACGGCCCAGGACGCGGTCGTCTTCGTGGTCGGCAACGCCACCCAGACGGCCCAGTTCTACCAGGTCGTCTTCGGCATGGAGCTGGTCGCCTACTCCGGCCCGGAGACCGGCCGTCGGGACCGCAAGGCGTACGTGCTCCGCTCGGGTTCCTGCCGCTTCGTGATCAAGGGCGGCGTCCAGCCGGGCAGCCCTCTGCTGGACCACCACCGCCGCCACGGCGACGGCGTCGTCGACCTCGCCCTGGAGGTCCCGGACGTCGACAAGTGCATCGAGCACGCCCGCGCGTCCGGCGCCACCGTGCTGGAGGAGCCGAACGACGTCTCGGACGAGAACGGCACCGTGCGCCGCGCGGCCATCGCCACCTACGGCGAGACCCGCCACACCCTGATCGACCGCTCCCGCTACCACGGCCCCTACCTGCCGGGCTACGTCGTCGCGGAGAGCAAGGTGAAGCACCCGGAGGGCTCCCCCAAGCGCCTCTTCCAGGCCCTCGACCACGCCGTCGGCAACGTCGAGCTGGGCCGGATGGACGAGTGGGTGTCCTTCTACAACCGCGTCATGGGCTTCGTGAACATGGCCGAGTTCGTCGGCGACGACATCGCCACCGAGTACTCCGCGCTGATGTCCAAGGTCGTCGCCAGCGGCAACCACCGGGTGAAGTTCCCGCTCAACGAGCCGGCCGTCGCCAAGAAGAAGTCCCAGATCGACGAGTACCTGGAGTTCTACACCGGCCCCGGCTGCCAGCACATGGCGCTCGCCACCAACGACATCCTCACCACCGTGGACGTGCTGCGGGCGCGCGGCGTGGAGTTCCTCTCCACCCCGGACGCCTACTACGACGACCCGGAGCTGCGCGAGCGGATCGGCAAGGTCCGGGTGCCGATCGAGGAGCTGAAGAAGCGTGGCATCCTGGTCGACCGCGACGAGGACGGCTACCTGCTGCAGATCTTCACCAAGCCGATCGGCGACCGCCCCACCGTCTTCTACGAGTTCATCGAGCGGCACGGTTCGCTCGGCTTCGGCAAGGGCAACTTCAAGGCGCTCTTCGAGTCCATCGAGCGCGAGCAGGACCGGCGCGGCAACCTGTGAGCGTCGAGGAGCTCCGACGAACGGGTCTCTGACCGGTTCACCCAACGGATCTCTGCCATACGGTCGAGGAGGACCACGGAGATGGCGTACTACCGGCAGCTGGGCAACATCCCGCCCAAGCGGCACACCCAGCACCGCACCCCCGAAGGCGGGCTGTACTACGAGGAGTTGATGGGCGAAGAGGGGTTCTCCTCGGACTCCTCACTGCTCTACCACCGGGGCATCCCCTCGGCGGTGGTCAACGCGGTGCCCTGGGAGCTGCCGGACCAGTCCACGGTGCCCAACCACCCGCTCCTCCCCCGTCACCTCAAGCTGCACGAGCTGTTCACGGACCAGGACTGGAAGTCCGCGGACGTCGTCGGCAGCCGCCGGCTGGTCCTCGGCAACGGCGACGTGCGGATCTCGTACGTCGCCGCCGGGGCCCCGAGCGAGCTCTACCGCAACGGGCTCGGCGACGAGTGCGTGTACGTGGAGTCCGGCTCCGGCACGGTCGAGACGGTGTTCGGCTCGATCGAGGTCAGGCAGGGCGACTACGTGATCATCCCGCGCGCCACCACCCACCGCTGGGTGCCGGCCGGCGACGAGCCGCTGCGCGCGTACTGCATCGAGGCCAACAGCCACATCACCCCGGTCAAGCGCTACCTCTCCAAGTACGGGCAGCTGCTGGAGCACGCGCCGTACTGCGAACGGGACTTCCGCGGACCGGTCGGCCCACTGGTCGTCGACGCCCCCGGGGACGTCGACGTGCTGGTCAAGCACCGCGGCCCGAACGGGATCGCGGGCACCCGCTACACCGTGCCGCACCACCCCTTCGACGTGGTCGGCTGGGACGGCTGCCTGTACCCGTACGCCTTCAACATCAAGGACTTCGAGCCGATCACCGGCCGGATCCACCAGCCGCCGCCGGCCCATCAGGTGTTCGAGGGCAACGGCTTCGTGATCTGCAACTTCGTTCCGCGCAAGGTGGACTACCACCCGCTGTCGATCCCGGTTCCGTACTACCACGCCAACGTGGACAGCGACGAGGTCATGTTCTACTGCGGCGGCGACTACGCGGCCCGCAAGGGCTCCGGCATCGGCCAGGGCTCGATCTCGCTGCACCCCGGCGGGCACACCCACGGGCCGCAGCCGGGGGCGTACGAGCGCAGCATCGGCGCGGAGTTCTTCGACGAGCTGGCCGTCATGGTGGACACCTTCCGCCCGCTGGAGCTCGGCGAGGGCGGCCGGGCCGGCGAGGACCCGGACTATGCCTGGACCTGGGCCGGTCGGGGGCCCGGGCGATGAACGCGCTGCCTTCGGGGGGAGTGATCCCCGAGCTGTTCCACGGACTGTTCGACGACGCGGCGGTGTTCCCGCCGGGGAACCTGCCGGTCGTCGACGCGGTGCCCGCGCACCGGGTGCACCGCGCGGCCTGGTACGCCGAGGCGGTCGGCCCCTTCCTCTGCGGGGCGGGCCGGCTGGGCGAGCTGGCCGACGTGGTCGCGAACCCCCCCACGGCCGGCGGCCCTTCCACGGCCGCGGGTTCCGCGGCCGTGGCGGCTGCCGCGGCCGGGAGGGGCACGGCGGAGGCGGACGACTCGGCGGCGGCGGACGACCCGCCGCTCAAGGTCGGGCTGGTGCTGCCGGGGGGCAGCACCGAGCTCGCCCCGGCGCTCGCCGCCGCCGCGCCGTTCGAGCTGGCCGGCGTCGAACTGGCCACCCGGGACGTCGCCGAGGCGGTGGCCGCGCTGGACCGGCTGCTGCCGCCGAACGTCCCGGCCGCCGTCGAACTGCCGCGCGAACTCCTGCGCGGGGACGGACTGGATGCCGTCCTGGACGCGCTGGTGGACAGCCCGTACCGGGCGAAGTTCCGCACCGGCGGGCTGGTCGCCGAGGCGTTCCCGGACGAGGACGAGCTGGCCGCCTTCCTGACCGGCTGCGCGCGGCGCGGACTGCCGTACAAGTGCACGGCCGGGTTGCACAACGCCGTCCGGCACACCGACCCGGAGACCGGCTTCGAGCACCACGGCTTCCTGAACGTGCTGCTGGCCGCGCAGGAGACCGACCGGGCCGCGGCCGCGGCGGTGCTGGCGGAGCGCGACGGCGAGGTACTGGCCAAGGCGGTACGTGCACTGACGGACCGCCAGGTTACGGTGATCCGCAACTCGTTCACCGCGTTCGGCACCTGTAGCATCGCCGAACCCCTGGGCGACCTGGCCGCGCTCGGCCTGCTGTCGTCGCCCAGTCCACTGCACCAGGAGGACCGTTGACCACCCCCCGCAGCTGGCTCACCAGCGCCCAGGATTCGCCGTTCGGCGTGCACAACCTGCCGTACGGCGTCTTCACCGCCGCCGACCAGCCCGGCCGGCGCCGGATCGGCGTGCGCGTCGGGGACTTCGTGCTGGACGCCGGGGCGGCCGCCCGCGCGGCCGGCGCTCCCTCGGTGCTGCTGGACGCGGACTCGCTCAACCCGCTGATGGCTGCGGGGCGTCCGGCCTGGACCCGGGTGCGGGCCGACCTCACCACCTGGCTCACCGACGAGTCCTTCCGCGAGGTGCTGTCGCCGGCGCTGCTGCCGACCGGCGAGGTCGAGCTGCACCTGCCGTTCGAGGTCGCCGACTACGTCGACTTCTACGCCTCGGAGCACCACGCCACCAACCTGGGCCGGATCTTCCGCCCGGGCTCGGAGCCGCTCACCCCCAACTGGAAGCATCTGCCGATCGGTTACCACGGGCGGGCGGGCACGGTCGTGGTCTCCGGCACCCCCGTGGTGCGGCCGCACGGGCAGCGCAAGGCACCCACCGACGCCGCGCCGACCTTCGGCCCGTCGCGCCGGCTGGACATCGAGGCCGAGGTCGGCTTCGTCGTCGGCACGCCGTCGGCGCTGGGCCGGCCGGTCCCGCTGGACGACTTCCGCGAGCACGTCTTCGGCGTCTGCCTGCTCAACGACTGGTCGGCGCGAGACATCCAGGCCTGGGAGTACGTACCGCTCGGCCCGTTCCTCGGCAAGTCCTTCGCGACCTCGGTCTCGCCGTGGATCGTCCCGCTGGAGGCGCTGGAGCACGCCCGGGTCACGCCGCCGGCGCGCGACGTCGAGCCGCTGGCGTACCTGGACGACCGGGGCGGCGAGCCGTGGGGCCTGGACCTGGCGATGGAGGTCCGGCTGAACGGGCACCCGGTCTCCCGGCCGCCGTTCGCCACCATGTACTGGACGGCGCAGCAGCAGCTGACCCACATGACCGTCAACGGCGCTTCGCTGCGCACCGGCGACCTGTTCGCCTCGGGGACGGTCAGCGGGCCGGAGCGGGACACCAGGGGTGCGCTGATCGAGCTGACCTGGAACGGCGAGGAGCCGTTGAAGCTCCCGGACGGGACGACCCGGACCTTCCTGGAGGACGGCGACGAGGTGACCATCACCGCCACCGCACCCGGGCCGGACGGCACCGTGGTCGGGTTCGGCGAGGTCTCGGGGCGCGTGCGGGGCTGAGGGATCGCTCGTAGCGGACAGCCCGCGGACAGCGAACGGCGAACAGATAACAGCAAACGGATGACAGCTGACAGATTTCATCTTCTGTCAGCTGTCATCCGTTGGGCCCGTCGCTGTCCTCAGCCCCGCCCCGCGCCTACAGCCCCGACCCACCCGTGGCGTCGACCACCCGCCCGGTCACCCAGCGCGCGTCGTCGGAGGCGAGGAACGCGACGACGTCCGCGATGTCCTCCGGTTGCCCGACCCGACCGAGTGCGGCGGCCGAGGCCGCGTACGCCTCCGCCTCCGCGTTGCCGCGCAGCCAGCCCGCGTTGACGTCGGTGTCCACGAAGCCGGGCGCGACGGAGTTCACGGTGATCCCGCGCGGGCCGAGCTGCTTGGCAAGGTTGAGGGTGAAGGTGTCCAGCGCCCCCTTGGTCGCGCCGTAGGCGATGATCTCAGGCATCGCCAGCCGGGCGACGCCGCTGGAGATGTTGATGATCCGGCCGCCGTCCCGCAGCCGCCCCAGGCCGTGCTGCACCACGAAGAACGGCGCCCGGACATTGACCGCGAACACCCTGTCGAACTCCTCCTCGGTCAGCGTTTCGAGGTCCGAACTGCGCCCGATCCCGGCGTTGTTCACGATGATGTCCACCCCGCCGTCCGGCGCGTGCGCCCCGATCTCCGCGTCGAAGGCCGCCCACAGCGAGGCCGCGTCGCCGTGCCGACCGAGCTCGGCGCGCAGTGCGAACGCCCGCCCGCCGTCGGCGCGGATGCCCGCCACCACCTCCTCCGCCGCCGCCTCCTCCCTGGCGTAGCCGACGGCGACGGTGGCACCGTCCCGCCCGAGCCTCCGGGCGATGGCCCGACCGATCCCCCTGCTGCCGCCCGTGACCAGCGCCGTCTTGCCCTGAAGTCCGTACGCACCCATGACCGAGCCCCTCCTGCAACGTCGGAAACAATTATTGAGTGGTCGCTCAAGAAAGAAGCTAGCACACACTTCTTGAGCGAGTGCTCTAAAATTCAGCGCATGGCAGAGGCGTACGCAGCACCAGAGGCACCCGACGGCAAGGCAGCCGACGCCCCGCGCCGCCCCCGGCGCGGCCGCCCGCCGGCCTTCGACCGCGCCGAGGCGCTGGCCGCGGCCACCCGGCTGTTCTGGCGGCTCGGCTACGAGGCCACCTCCGTCACCGAACTCACCACAGCCATGGGCATCCGCCCCGGCAGCCTGTACGCGGCCTTCGGCGACAAGCAGTCGCTGTTCGAAGAGGTGGTCCGCCAGTACCGCCGCTCCCCGGCCGGTGCGTTCGTGGCCGCCGCCCTGAAAGAGGCGCCCACCGCGTACGACGCCTTCGCCCGCATCCTGCGCGAGGCCGCGGCCATCTACCCGGACCCGTCCCATCCGGCCGGCTGCCTGGTCATCTCCGCCGCCACCAACGTCACCCCGCAGGACGCCGGAATCCAGGAGCATCTGCGCGAGCTGCGCAACGGGAACCTGCGGACCTTCGAGGCCCGGCTGCGCCAGGCCCGGCAGGACGGCGAACTGCCGCCCGAGGCCGATCCGCAGGCGCTGGCCGGCTACTTCGGCACGGTCCTCCAGGGCATGTCGCAGCAGGCCCGGGACGGCGCCACCGCCGCCGATCTGGCCCGCACCGCCGAACTCGCCCTGCGCGCCTGGCCCTGAACCGCGGCCGCACGCTCCCGCACTCCGGCCCGGTGATCAGAACTGCCCGCCGCCCCCGGTACGGTGGACGCCGGGGGTTCCGGCAGGAACCGGCGAGAACCGACAGCAGCCGCCGGCAACCGGCAGCAACGAACACCGGACGACGAGGGGCGCCACCAGGCCCCGGCGGACTCCGCACGACGTCGACATCACCGAGGGACGGGAGCGGGCCCGATGAGCGCAGAGGTGGCGGAGGTCCAGGCGTTCCTGGACGGCGGCGTCGGACGGCTCGTGCTGAACCGTCCGCGGGCGCTCAACTCGCTGACCCACGGCATGGTCACCGCCCTGCGCACCACCCTGGACGACTGGGCCGCCGACGACCGGATACGCGCCGTCGTGCTGACCGGCGCGGGCGAGCGCGGCCTGTGCGCGGGCGGCGACATCCGCGCGATGCACGACGACGCCAAGGCGGGCGGGGCCGGCACCCGGGCGTTCTTCCGCGACGAGTACCGGCTGAACGCGCTGATCGCCCGCTACCCGAAGCCCTACGTCGCGGTGCTGGACGGCATCACCATGGGCGGCGGCGTCGGCGTGTCCGCCCACGGCGCGGTGCGGATCGTCACCGAGCGCTCCACCATCGCGATGCCCGAGACCCGGATCGGCATCGCCCCGGACGTCGGCGGCAGCCGGCTGCTCGCCCACGCCCCGGGCGAGCTGGGCGCCCACCTCGCGCTCACCGCGGCCTCGATGGGCCCGGGCGACGCCCTGCTGTGCGGTTTCGCGGACCACTTCGTGCCCTCCCCACGCATCCCGGACCTGCTCGACGCCTTGGGCCGGAGGACCGCTGCGGCGACCGGGAGCACCACCGCCGAGGTCGCCGCCCTCGTCGCCGCGCACGCCGAGCCCGCGCCACCCGCCACACTGGCCGCCCAACGCGGCTGGATCGACGCCTGCTACGCGGCCGACACGGTCGAGGAGATCGTCGAGCAGTTGCTGAACTCCGGTGTCCCGGAGGCGAAGGAGGCTGCCGAAGCCGTCCTCGCGAACTCACCGACCGCCGTCAAGACCACCCTGGCCGCGCTGCGCCGCGCCCGTACGCTCCCCTCGCTGGAGGCCGTGCTCGACCAGGAGTACCGGATCTCCTGCGCCGCGCTGGAGGGCCATGACATGGTCGAGGGCATCCGCGCGCAGGTGATCGACAAGGACCGCAACCCCCGCTGGAAGCCCGGCACGCTCGCCGAGGTGACGGCGGCGGATGTCGCCCGTTTCCTCGCCCCGCGCGAGGGTGACGAACTGGGCCTGGCGTGACCCCCGCCCCTCCCCCGCCGGCACACCTGGAGCCCGCCGTGAACCACTCGTTCCCGCCGCCGACCCCGGCCGGCGACACCGACCCGCTGTCTCGGGTACCGCTGGGCGAGCAGGTGCGCGGGCTGCTGCTGGAGGGCCTGCTGAACGGCCGCTGGCAGCCCGGGGACCGGATCGTCGAGCGGCGCCTGGCCGCCGAGTTGAACGTCAGCCAGGCGCCGGTCCGCGAGGCACTGCGCACGCTCCAGACGCTCGGAGTGCTCGATGCCGAGCCCAACCGGGGTGTGCGGGTGCGCGAGATCGGCCCGGCCGAGCTGCGCGAGGTCTACCAGGTGCGGGCCGCGCTGGAGCGGCTGGCCGCCGACTCCGCGGTGGTCCGACTGGCCGGGGACACCACCGCGCTGGAGCGGCACGCCGAGCGGATGGCGGCGGCCGCGGCGGCGGGCGACGCACTCGGCCAGGCCCGGCACGGGGTGGCCTTCCACCGCGAGGTCGTGGCCGCCTCCGGCAACGGGACACTGCTGCGGACCTGGGAGGGCCTCGGGGTCGAGGTGTGGACGGTGCTGTCGCTGCACCGGGTCCGGCCGGAGCTGCACGAGAACGCCGCCGACCACCGGCCGCTGATCGAAGCCTTCCGGCGACAGGACCCGGAGGTCGGACGGTTGCTGGCCGAGCACGTTCTGGAGTACGCCCGGCACGAAGACCGGCACGAGGGAGACCGGCACGAGGGAGACCCGCGCGAGGACGGTCGGCACTCCGGCTGAACCACCCGCGCTGCCGCCCCTCCCCCGCCCCCTTAAGTTCGCATAGAGATGATCGATCATCGCTCAAGCTACCCGCCAGTACCGATTGACGCACCGCCAGGCCACTGCCTACGGTCCATGGAGTTCCATGGATCCACCAGGGCCGGTTCAACCGGTACCTGACCGCACGCGGGATCAAGGACACCTCCGGCTCGCACGTGTGGGCGTTCCTCGGCGACGGCGAGATGGACGAGCCCGAGGCCACCGCCGCGCTCCCGCCAGCCGCCCGGGAGCAGCTGGACAACCTCACCTTCGTCGTCAACTGCAACCTGCAGCGCCTGACCGGCTCGGCTTCCGCCCCCACCGCGGCCTGGTGACCGGCGTCTCGCATACCAAGACTGGCGCGAGGCGGGGCGCGTCGTAGATCGTTGGGTGGTCAGGGCGCGCCCACGGGCGCCGAGCAGCGGAAATGGGAGTCGACGGCGATGACCGAGACCGAGACCTACGAGACGATCCTGGTCGAGCGCAAGGGCCGGGTGGGGCTGATCACGCTCAACCGGCCCAAGGCGCTCAACGCGCTGAACACCCAGCTGATGAACGAGGTGGTCGCCGCGGCGACCGCCTTCGACCGGGACCCGGAGATCGGCTGTCTGGTCATCACCGGCTCGGAGAAGGCCTTCGCGGCCGGCGCCGACATCAAGGAGATGCAGGGCAACCGGTTCCCGGACGTCTACCTGGACGACTGGCTGGGCCCGTGGGACCGGCTCGGCGCCCTGCGCAAGCCGGTGATCGCAGCGGTGGCCGGGTTCGCGCTGGGCGGCGGCTGCGAGCTGGCGATGCTGTGCGACATCCTGCTGGCGGCGGACACCGCGAAGTTCGGGCAGCCGGAGATCAAGCTCGGCGTCATCCCCGGCATCGGTGGCTCGCAGCGGCTGACCCGCGCGGTCGGCAAGGCGAAGGCCATGGAGCTGTGCCTGACCGGCCGGATGATGGGCGCCGAGGAGGCCGAGCGGGCCGGCCTGGTCTCCCGCATCGTCCCCGCCGACCAGCTGCTGGCCGAGGCGCTGGCCACCGCCGAGACGGTCGCGGCGATGTCCGCTCCGGCCGCGATCATGATGAAGGAGAGCGTCAACCGGGCCTTCGAGACCACCCTGGCCGAGGGCGTCCGCTTCGAGCGCCGGCTCTTCCACGCGGCCTTCGCCACGGCGGACCAGAAGGAGGGCATGGCCGCCTTCGCCGAGAAGCGCCCGCCGGAGTTCCGGAACCGCTGACGACGGAGGACGCCGACAGGTGACAGCTGACAGATTTCAGATGTTGAAATCTGTCAGCTGAACTCTGTCGGCCGTCGGCTGTTCGCCGGCCGCTGCGCACCGTCGGCCGTCGGCCGTCAGCCGTCACCCGCCGCGCGTCAGCCCTCCGCCGCGCTCAGCCCTGTCCCTCCTCCACCGCCACCGTATTCAGCCGGGCGAGCCCGCTTCGGGTGGCGGCGACCACGATCTGGTCGCCCGGGGCGAGCCGCCGGGTGCGGTCGGGGAAGTTCCACTGCAACTGCCCGCCGTGGGCGAAGCGCACGGCGATCACCCGGACGCCGCCCGGGTCCTCCAGGTCGTGCCGGTTCAGCCCGATCAACCCGCTGCCGTCCTCCACCGTCAGCTCGGCGATCAGCAGCACGTGCCGCAGCACCGACAGCATGCCGCGCACCTCGCGCCCCATCAGCGCCGCCGCGAAGGCGGGCGCGGCCAGGTAGGACACCGACCGGGAGGCCGCGTTGTCCAGGGTCTTGTAGAAGTGGCTCGCGAAGTCGTCCTCGAACAGCCGCACCACCACCCGGACCTCGGGATTGCCGTGGCGCGCCTCCAGGGCCGCCTCCAGGTTGGTGGCGTCGTCCCCGCTGACCGCGACCAGCGCCCGACTGTGCTTCAGCCGGGCCCGGCGCAGCTGCTGCTCGAACGGGCCGTCGCCCATCACCACCGGTATCCCCAGCGCCCGCACGGCGGCGATGCCGCGTGCCTGCGGGTCCCGCTCCATGCAGACCACGGGCACGCCCATGTCGTGCAGTTGGGTCGCGACCCGGGTGCCGACGTTGCCGAGACCGACGACGATGACGTGGTCCCGGGTGCCCGCCCCGGGGTTGCGCGGCTGCCCGCGCCGCCCGGAGCCCAGCACCTCGACCGCGATGGCGGTGGCGACCGGTGCGAAGGTGATCCCGCAGATGGTGATCACCACCTGCGCGACCCGCTGCCAGAACCCGCCGGTGCCCGTCCCGGCGGAGATGTCGGAGAGCTGGTCCGGCTGGGCGGCGCCGGCCAGGTCGAGCAGCGCGATGTAGACGGTCCAGCCGAAGTTCCGGTTGAGATACCAGAGCACCCCGAAGGCCAGCAGCACCGCCGCGAGGGCGGTGAGCAGCACCAGTCGCATCCGGGCGCTGGTGAAGAAGCGCATGGTGTCGAGCAGTCGCCAGCGCAGCCGTCGCATCCAGTCGGTCGGTTCCCGGGGCTCGATCCGCAGCACCTGGAGCGCCGCCCGGCCGCCCGGTTCCTCCTCCGGAGCGGGGTGGTCCGACGACGCCGGTTCACGCCGTACACCACCGGGCCGGATCGGCCCGCGGTCGCCGAACTCGCTGGCGAGCCGGACGAATTCGGCCGAGTCACCCTGCTGCTCGGGCAGCAGCCGGATCCTGCCGAGGTCCTGCCGGTCGATGTGGTCGGCGACCACGCAGATCCGGTCGGAGGTGATCTCGTCGTCGAACGCGATGTGCAGGTAACGCCCTTCGATCTCCACCGAGTTGGGCCGCCCGAGCGCCGCGGAGGCGAAGGCCGGAGCGGCGGTGGCGGAGCCGGAGAGCGCGGCACCGTTCTTGAGCAGCCTTTCGATGTTCTCGCCGAGCCGCTGGTTGAACATCCGGAACACGATGCGGATGTCCGGGTTGTGGTTCTGGGCGCTGAGTGCGGCGTGGATGTTCTCCTGATCGCTCCCCTCGACCAGGGCGAGACCGCGCGCGGTGCCGATGGACACCGCGCGCAGCGCCTCCTCGGTGACGCTGGCGTACTCCACGACCGCTGCGACTCCGGAGAGTTGCTCGATCTGCGGCGCGTGGTCGCGGGTCCGGTCGGCGACCAGGACGACGACCGGGACCTCGTAGTGCTCGACGAGTTCCAGGACCAGTCGGTGCGCCAGCGCGTTGCCCCCGCAGACGATGTAGTGCTGGCTGATCGGCTCGACCGGAGGGGTCCCCCACCCTTCAGAAGTCATACCGACGGATGATATCGACGGCAAGTGTCCGGAGGGTGACGTTCCGGCAACCGCGGCGGATCCCCCGAACGGCCGAATCCGGCGCGCGGCCCGGCGGCGGCGCGCAGAGGCTGGGCTTCGTTCCCTGCCCGTCAGCCGGCCGACCCGACCCCACCCGTCGTGCGTCACACGACCAGCACGTCAGCCGTCGCCCGGCGCCAGCTCAAGGAGTACGCCACCGTGGCCCCTCCGATCATCACCCCCGACGGTACCCCGGTCCAGGGCCCGCTCGGACTGCTCGCCAAAGCCGCCTGGCAGGTCCTGCTGGCCGCCGGTCTCGTCTCGCTCGCCCTCGGGATCGTGGTCTTCGTCTGGCCCCGGGAGACGCTCCTGGTGGTGGGCGTGCTGTTCGGCCTCTACCTGCTGGTGATCGGCATCGTGCAGCTGGTCGCCGCGTTCGGCACCCACTCCACCACCGCGCTACGGGTGCTGGCCTTCATCAGCGGCGCGATCTGCGTGCTGCTGGGGCTGCTCTGTTTCCGCAGTGCGGCGCAGTCGCTGCTGCTGCTCGCGCTCTGGATCGGGATCGGCTGGCTGTTCCGCGGCATCACCCAGCTCGCCGCCGTGATCTCCGACCCGCTGATGCCCGCCCGGGGCTGGCAGGCCTTCGCGGGCGTGGCCAACACCCTGGCCGGTGTGCTGCTGATGGTGTGGCCGGCCAAGTCGATCACCGCGCTGACCGTGCTGGCCGGGTGCTGGCTGGTGATCCTGGGCCTGATCGAGATCGTGACGGCGTTCCAGGTCCGTAGCCGGGCCAAGCAGATCCCGTCGGGGGTCTGACCGCACGTCCCGCAGGCCGTCACCTCCTGGACCTGGGCGAGGCAGCAGGCCTCGCCCAGGTCGGGGCAGCGCTCCTCGAACCAGGTGTGGTCGGCGGCGTGCGCGGTCATGACGGCGACGCTGCCGGGCGCCTCGGGCAGCGCTCGCCCGAGGCCGTCAGAGCCAGACCGGTTCGTCCGTTCCCCAGCGTCCCGGCGGGCGCGACCAGTCGGCGGGCGCCCCCTCGTACCCGATCGGCGGCAGGGCGTGGCGCAGCCGGCCGTACGCGGAGTCGGTCTCGGCCAGCCACCGGGAAGGGTCGTACGGCTCGGACGAGGCTCCCCGGGGCATCTCCTGCTCGATGCCGTGCAGCAGCCAGGAGGCCGTGCCGGCGAGGGAGAATCGCAGGTGGCGGCCACCGGGGCGGCGGGTGCGCTGGTCGGTGAGGGAGCGCAGGACGGCGGCCGCGATGAGGTAGCCGGTGCCGTGGTCGAGGGCCTGGGCGGGCAGCACGCCGGGGCGGCCGTCGGGGGCGGTCTCGTGGGCGGCGATGCCGACGCCCGCCTGGACCAGGCTGTCGAAGCCTCGCCGGTCGGCCCAGGGGCCGGTCCAGCCCCAGGCGCAGAGCTGGACGAGGATCAGGTCCGGGCGGCGGGCGAACAGCACGTCGGGGCCGAGGCCGTGGGCGTCGAGGGCGCCGGGCCGGTAGCCGGTGACGAGGACGTCGGCGGTGGCGAGCAGGTCCTCGAAGACGGCGCGGTCGGCCGGCTCGGCAAGGTCGAGGCGAGTGGAGCGCTTGCCGAAGCCGGTGTCGGCGTGGGCGTCCTCGGCCTCGGGCAGTCGGGGCGAGTCGACGCGCAGGACGTCGGCGCCGAGCAGGGCGAGGGTGCGGGTGGCGACCGGTCCGGCGATCACCCGCGTGAGGTCCAGGACCCGGACCCCGGCGGCGGGCCGGTCCACCGGAGCCTCACCGAGCGGCCGGACCGGCGCGGCTCCGGCAGCGGCACCGATGTCCCGGTGCTCCACAAGGGGGTGCACAGCGGGGCCAACCGGCGCGACGGCTACCGCGAGCGCCCCCGCCTCGTACGCGCGCTCCTGGATCCGCTCGGCCGGCAGCTTGCCGAGCGTGTCGGCGAGCTGCTCGGGCCCGGCGTCTGCGGCGAGGCCGAGGGCGGAGAGCAGCCGGGTGCGGTGGTGCGGGTAGTTGGCGTGGGTGCGCACCCAGCCGTCGGCGGTGCGCCAGAAGCCGGAGTGCGGGGCGAAGCTGACCGGCGTGCGGCCGTCGATCGTCAGGTGCCGCTCGCTGACGAAGGCGGTGCCGACCGCGCCCTGGTCCACCCGGACGGCGGGGACGGGCGCGCCGCTGCGGTGGGCGGCGAGCTCGGCCGCGGCCAGCGAGCAGACGGCCACGGTGGCCCGGGCGAGCCGGCGCACCGGGAGGCCGGAGGGCAGGACGTCGTCCGGGCCGTGGAAGGCCACCCGGTCCAGCAGTTCGGCCGATCCGCCCAGGGCTGCCCAGGCGTCAGCGGTGGGACCGTCGGTGGTGGGGCGGTCGGCGCGTTCGCCGCCCGATCGGCCGCCGTGTCCGGCGGCTTCGGCGGTTCCGATGGTTCCGATGGTTCCGGCAATTCTGCCGGTTCCGGCGGTTCCGATGCTTCTTGCCGCTCCGGTGGTTCCTTCTGGCAACGGACGATCAGTCATGCCCGGCATTGTGCTCCCGTTCTCAGGCGCTCGCTGTGACGCCCGCCACCAGCATCAGCAGCACCGCCGAGACCACGGTCATCCGGCGGGCCGCCTGCGGGGTGCCGCCGAACCGGCCGCCGAGCCGCCCGCTGGCGTGCGCGACCAGCCCGTACACCACCGCGCAGGCCAGTACGTTGAGCGAGCCGAGCGCGAGCACCTGGCCGCCGACCGGCAACGCGGCGTCCGGGTCGACGAACTGCGGCACCAGGGAGAGGTAGAGCAGCAACCCCTTCGGGTTGAGCAACGCGGTCAGCATGCTCTGGCGCAGCACGGTCGCGGTGGGCTGCGGCTTGGGCGCGGTCAGGGCGGCGGCGCCTCCGCCCTTGCGCAGCGCCAGCAACATCATGACGGCCAGTACCAGCAGGTACGCGGCGCCGGTGAGGCGCAACACGGGCAGGGCAGCCGGGACGGCGCGCAGCGCGGCGGCCAGTCCGGCGCTGGAGAGCAGGGTGTGGACGGCGTACCCGGCGCAGACCCCGCCGACCGCGGTCAGCGCGGCACGGCGTCCCTGGCCAAGGCCTCGGGCGGCGATGTAGAGCCAGTCGGGGCCCGGGGTGCAGACCAGCAGCAGGTCGACTCCGAGGAAGAGGAGGAGGGCGTGGGTGTCCATGGGCGTGGGCGTGGCCTGTCGTGCTCGTCGTGGTGTGGGCCCGGCGGGTCGGCCGGGGCTGTCCCGGCGCTTGGCCGAGGGCTGTCCCGGTGGTCGGCCGGCATGCCCCGGCGGTCGGCCGGGATGTCCCGGTGGCCGGTGCGGTCACTGAAGGTAGCCGGACGGGGCTGGCACGCGATGGCCACTTTGCGCTGGTCGGAGCCGCGTTTTGGCAGAATATTGCGCCATGGACCGAATCGACCGCAGGATCCTCCGCGAGCTCCAGCAGGACGGGCGCCTGACCAACGCCGAGCTGGCCTCCCGGGTGGACCTCACCCCCTCCCCCTGCCTGCGCCGAGTACGCCAACTGGAGCAGGACGGCGTGATCCGCGGCTACCGGGCGGTGCTGGACGGTGCAGCGGTCGGCCGCGGCTTCCAGCCCTTCGTGACGATCACCATGCGTCACGAGGACCAGGTGACGGTCGCCGAGTTCGAGCGCCGGGTCGCCGAGCTGCCGGAGGTGGTGGAGGCGCACCGGCTGTTCGGCGAGCCCGACTACCTGCTGCGGATCGCGGTGGCCGACATCGCCGCGTACGAGCGCTTCATCACCGACGTGCTCTCCGGCCTGCCGGGCATCGCGCAGGTCAACTCGCACCTGACGATGAAGCAGGTGAAGGCCGATCGGGGGCTGCCGGTCGGCGGGTAGGGTGCGAACCGGGGGCCTGCGCGGCCGCCCGTACGGGGACAGAGCGACGCACTGCGACATGGGGGCTGAATTGCGCGTGATCCGCCGTCTCGACCTGGGGTACTTCGTCCGGCCGGCCGCCGAGGCGGGCGGCCCGGAGCCGCGCGTGGAGCCGGTGCTCGCGTACCTGGTCCGGCGTCCGGAGGGGTTGCTGCTGTTCGACACCGGGATCGGCGGCGGCGAGCCGGAGACCGAGGCGCACTACCGCCCGGTCCGCCGCCCACTGCCGGAGGCGCTCGCCGCGGCCGGGGTCGCCGTCGCCGACATCGACCTGGTAGTCAACTGCCACCTGCACTTCGACCACTGCGGAGGCAACCCGCTGTTCGCCGGCACACCCGTTCTGGGCCAGGCGGACGAGCTGGCCACCGCCCGGCGCGGCGGGTACACCATCGACGCGCTGGTCGACTACCCCGGCGCCGAATACCGCGAGCTCGACGGCGAGACCGAGATCTGGCCGGGCGTAAGGGTGCTGCCCACCCCCGGCCACACTGCGGGCCACCAGTCGCTGCTGGTCGACCGCCCGGGCAGCGGGCCGGTCCTGCTCGCCGGGCAGGCGTACGACTTCGCCTCCGAGTACGGACAGGCGGTCCTCGCCCGGCGGGCGGCGCGCGAGGGCGTGCCCGCGCCGCTGCCCGGCTACCGGTCCTGGCTCGACCGGGTGGCGGAGCACGGGCCGCACCGGGTGCTGTTCGCGCACGACCACGCGGTCTGGGAGCAGACCGATTAGCTGCGGGAGCTCCGGGCGGACGGCCACAGGAGCACCGGCAGAGAGGCTGTGGGAGCCGGTCGGGCACCCGTGCCGGAGGTCGCAGCGCCCGGGCAC
>NZ_JBHVFE010000029.1:0-36870 GCF_042801945.1 Kitasatospora sp. NPDC057542 | reverse complement strand
ACCTTGGAGTGGACGAAGTGTCGGCGCGGGCCGCGGACCTCCCAGATGCCCTCGTCGGGGTTCTGCCAGTGGTCCTCCAGGTATTCGATCAGGCGTAGTTGGAGGTGGTGGGCGTGGTCGTTGCGGACCAGGCCGGTCATGTGGCCCAGGTGGAGGGCTTCGACGATCTCGCCGTAGACGTCGAGTTGGAGTTGTCCGGCGGCGCCGTTGCCGACGCGGACGGGCTGGGAGTCTTCGTAGCCGGGCAGCCAGTCGAGGGAGGATTCGGTGAGTTCGCGTTCGCCGGCGATGCCGTACATGATCTGGAGGTTTTCGGGGTCGCCGGCGACGGCGCGCAGCAGCCATTCGCGCCAGGCGCGTGCTTCCTCGCGGTAGCCGGTGCGCAGGAGTGAGGAGAGGGTGATGGCGGCGTCGCGCAGCCAGGTGTAGCGGTAGTCCCAGTTGCGGACGCCGCCGATGTCCTCGGGCAGGGAGGTGGTGGGGGCGGCGACGATGCCGCCGGTGGGGGCGTAGGTGAGGCCCTTGAGGGTGATGAGGGAGCGGATCACGGCCTCGCGGTAGGGGCCCTGGTAGGTGCACTGGTCGGCCCAGTCACGCCAGAAGCGTTCGGTGCGGGCGAGTTCGTGGTCGGTATCGACGGTGGGCGGGGCGCCGCGGTGGGACTCGCGGTAGGTGAGGGCGTAGGCGGTCCGTTCGCCGGCCCGGGCGGTGAACTCGGCGGTGAGGGTGCCGTTCGTGTCGGTGTGGTGGTGGGGGCTGTCGAGCCAGACCGCGTCGGGGCCGGCGACCGCGGCTGCGGCCAGGCGGTGCGGGCCGCAGGGGTCCGGCTGCGGGCGGTGGACGGCCGGGGTGGTGCGTCCGTAGCCGAAGCGGGGTCGCAGGACGGAGCGCATCGTCACGGTGCCGGTCAGGCATTCGACGATGCGGATGATGCGGGGCACCGGGTCGGCGCCGGCCCGGGCGGAGGTGGGCATGAAGTCGGTCACCCTCACGGTGCCGCCCTGGGTGTCCCATTCCTGCTCCAGGATCAGGGAGTCGCCCTGGTAGCGGCGGCGGTCGGCCGGGCGCGGGTGGTAGGTGGCGGGGGCCAGGTTCCAGGAGCCGTGGTCGTCGGTGCCGAGCAGGGAGGCGAACACGGCTGGGGAGTCGAAACGCGGGGCGCACAACCAGTCCACGGTTCCGTCTCTGCTGACGAGGGCGGCGGTCTGCATGTTGCCGATCAGGGCGTGGTCTTCGATCCGGCGTGCGGTCGGGTGGGCTTGCACGGGGGTGGTCGTCCTTACGTGGGTGGCAGGGTGGCAGGCCGTGGGGTCCTGGCCGTGGTGGGTGGTCAGGTGATGCGGCACAGGGGAGGTGTCCTCGGTGGTGCCGGGTGGGGGCCGGTCCTCGGCGGGGCGGGGCCGGTGCTTGGGCGGTCGTCGGCGTGCCCGACGGGGTTGGTGCGGGGGGTGTCCGCCTGGAGCAGCACGCGGGCGACCGTCCGGCGAAGGGCGGGGGACAGCGAGTCGGGCAGCAGGACCCGGTTCAGGGCGCCGCCCGGCGCCCACGGGTCGTTCGCAGGTGCCACGTCGGTGTGGGCGAGGGCGTGGGCGATCTTGCCGCCCTGCAGGACCAGCAGAGCGCGTGCGACGGTGCCGACTACGTGCTGGGCCTGGGCGGTGAGTGCGGTGCGCGGCCCGGTCATCAGCAGCGGCGCGGCTACACCGGACGGGGCGGGGCTCTGCGGGGCACCGTCCCGGCGGTGGCCCGGGCGGGCGGGTGCGGTCCGGAGGGTGTCGGTCACCGGGGTCCTCCCGGGCGCCGGGCCCGCACCCGGCGGGGGGCGGCGCGTACATGCATCCACCCGGCCGCGGTGCGCAGCTGGCTGATCGTCGCCTGTGCGGAGGCGGCGCGGTAGGCGAGGGTGTCCAGGGCGAGCACGTGGTTTGCCGCGGCGTCACCGGCGCGGTAACGGGCCCCGTCGGCGGTGACGTCGACCACCAGCACGCCCCCGGCCGTCGTGGTGATCTCGACGAGAGGAGTGCCCGCCTCGGGGCCCTCGACCAGGCGCAGGTCCACCCTCTTGGAGTGGACGAGGTCGACGAGGCGGCCGAGCTGAGCGGCGGCCGTTGCGGGACCACCGGTAGGCCGATGGAGGATCGCCAGGTCCAGGTACGCCCTCCGGCGCCCGGCCGACGTCGGCACCGTGGTCGCGAGGGCGTCCAGGGCCGCGCGTTCGGCCTCGGGCACGGCGGGCGCTACCGTGCTGATCCAGTGGGCGTGGTGGTCGGTGGTGCGCAGTCCCAGCGGGATCACGCTGCCGCCGCCGGCCCGCCAGCCGGTGGCACTGTTCAGCGCCCCGGCCAGTCGGACGGCCCAGCCGGGCATCCGATCGGTGACGGTGCCGGCATCCATCCGGACCAGGCTCTGCAACGCCTCGAGCTCCGCCCCGGCACCCACCGCGGCCAGCACGGCGGCGAGCCGTTTGTGGGACGGGACGGATTGGCCGTCCCGCAAGGGGGCCAACTGGTCCAAGGTCAGGCCGCTGCGCACAGCCAGCTGTGGCCAGGTGAGGTCGCAGGCGTTCAGCAGGGCGGCCAGACGCCCGAGGACGACGGCCGGTCCGGGCAGCTGGGAGTGCAGGATGTCCTGCTGGGCGGCGGCAGGGGTGGTCGGCACGGTCCTCACGCCTCCTTCGCGGCGATGGTCCGGGCGGTTTCCTCGAGCAGCGCGAGGTGGCGTTCGGTCACGCCGGGGCCGGCCTGGATCCAGGGGGTGGCCGAGTCGGCCGGATGCCGCCTGGCCCGCTCGGCCAGGGCCGGGTCCATCAGCGCGCAGGCGCGCAGCAGGCCCGCCGTGCGCCGCGCGGCGGCCTGCCCGCCGTTCGCGTCGTGGTCGTGGTCGTGGGGAAGGGGGACGACGACCGTCAGGGGGAGGGTGGCATCGGCGCTGTCGCGGGCGAGCAGCGCCCACTCGAGGACCTCGGCCGTCGCCTGCTCGTCGCCGGACTCCAGGACGAGCAGCGCGTCGGCTCCGGCGGCGGGCACCGGCTCGCACGTGACCAGCACGAGCAGGCCCGCCCCGCCCCCGGCGAAGCGCCGCACCGCGCCGTGGCGCTCCTCGGCCCCTGTAGCGGGGGTGATCACGCCCGTCCACAGCGTGGCCGGGCGCTGCCACTCGGTCAGGGCCGCGGCCGCGGCGTCGAAACCTGCGGCGAGCCGGCGGCACTGCTCCGGTGTCGCGCACGCGACCTGGACGCGGCGCAGCCCGTGGCGGGACGCGGTCTGCAGGACGAGGACCGCCACGTCGGCGAGCGCTGGCGCCGCGGTGCCGGGCGGCGTGGCGGCGGCCAGCAGCCGGTGGCCGCGCACCCGCCCGGTCGCGGCGGCTCCGGCGGCCGAGCGTGCGACCGTCACCGTGCCGGAGCCTTCGGACAGCCGGTGCGGGGCGGTGGAGGTCATGAACAGGCGTGCGGCAGCGGGCAGGACCCCGTCGTCGCGCACCTGCCATCCCGGCGCGCCCGGCCGGCCGGTGCGGTCGGCGTCGGCGACGACGATCAGGTCCCATCGTGCGGCGGTGGGCTTGTGGTGCAGGGCCGTGACGAGGGGCAGCGCCTCGGGCGTGGCGACGACGGTGGCCGGCTGCGTGGTACCGGCCAGGTCGAGCAGGGCCCGTACCGAGGACACCGCCGCCAGCTCCTCGGCCAGCGCATTGCGTCCGCCGCGGAGCCGGTCGGGCAGTTGGAGGCCGGCCAGGGCGCCGGCGTAATGCCGGGCGGCCCCCCACTCCCGCATCGCGAGTTCCCACGCGGGTCCGGACCGGGCGACCACCAGGATCCGACCGCCCGCGCCGAAGCGGGCGTGCGCGACGGCCGCCGCGACCTGCTGCTGCTCGCAGCGGGGGATCTGCGCGGCGGCCAGGTGCGGAGCGTCGGCCAGCACGGCGGCGATCGCCTCGACGGCCGGGCCCAGCGCCTGCGGGAGCACCGGGGCGGGAAGGGGCAGGGGCGCGTCGGGGCGGATGTCCCACGGGCGGACGATCCCGCGGTGGGCGGCGAGAGCGGTGGCCTGCTGGAGGGTGGTGACCTGCAGGTCGGCGAGCAGGCGCCGGATGCGGGCGTTCACCGCGGCGAGTGTCAGCCCCAGTTCGGCTGCGGCCTCCCGGCGGGTGCGGCGGGCGAGGAGCCTCAACAGCGCCTGGTCGGCCGGTCGGAGGTCGGCCGGGTCCTGGCCGTGGAGGGACAGCGCGCCGCAGGGGATGAGCTGCGCGGCCGTGTAGGCGGCGGCGAGCTGAGGACGCGTTGCCAGGGCGTTGCGCTGCATCAGGCCGTCGGCGGCTCGCCGCACCAGCGCGACGGGCACGTGCTGGCGGGCGGCGATCTGCTCCGCGGTGCCTGGGCCGCACAGCAGGGCCGCCCAGGCCAGGGAGTCCACGTCGCCGACGAGCGTACGCGCGAACACAGCGGTGATCTCGGCGGTGCCCTCCGTGCTCAGCCGGGCGGAGCCGGCCGGGAAGGGGAAGTCGGGGATGACGGTGGAGTACATGCGGTGTCCCGGTGAGGTGGATGGCAGGGGGCGGGAGCGGGCCGGATCAGCTGGCGCCGTCGTGGCGCGGGCGGCCCGGACCCGGTTTCCGGTCCGCGCCCACCAGGTGCACCCGGGTGCCGTCGTGCGCCGGACCGCGCACGCTGACGAACCACCCGCCGACCTCGGCGGCCCAGGTCATCGCCGCCCCGCCGCGCACCGGCCGGTACACGGTGGCTGGCACCTGGGCGCCGTCCACGATGAGAAGACCGTCCTCGAACAGTCGGCAGGACCCCACTGCCTGGCGGGTCTCCTCCATTGCCGGGGGTTCGTCCCACGGTTCGGGCCAGCGCACCGCCACTTCCCGGCCGTCCCGGTAGCGGGTTTCGGTGCCGGTGTAGCGCACGAGGCCGCCGACCAGGCCGGTGAGGGCGCGGATGCGGTGCGGCGCCACCGCGGTGTCCAGCAGAGCCACCGGCAGGCCGGTCGTCGCCGCCACCGCCTCGATGCGCGCCACGAGAGGGACGGTGGGGGCCGTACGGCCGAATCCGGGGTCGAGGACGCGCCCGACGGGGTCGAGCCAGTCCTGGGCGTCGTGGCGGAGGTTCTCGCCGCGGGCGATGCGTACGTCGGTGTCGTAGCCGGACGGCTCATCCGTGACGGCGTGAGAGGAGGAGGGCATAACGGCTCCGTTCATGCGGGGTGGGTTCGGGTGGCGGCGTTGGACGGTGTCCAGGAGGTGAGCGGGCGGCCGGAGGGCGAGACGACGCCGCGCCGGGGCCGTCCTTCGGCAGCCGCCCGGGCGGCGGTGGCGGTCATCTCCTCCTCCCAGGTGGTGTCCGCCCACGCACACACCCGCCGCGCCCGCCGCTCGTCGGCGCCCGCGGGCAGCGGCAGGGGGAACTCCAGGCCGTCGTGGCCGGTGGGCCCGGTGCGGGCCTGGGCCAGGTCTTGGCGCAGGTGCGGGTCGAGCGCGGCCACCGCCGCGGTGAGGGCGGCCAGGACGGGCCAGCCCGTGTCGTCGGCCCGGTCGGCAGAGACCATCAGCAGCGGGCCCTCGCCGGGGCCGGCGGGGGTGAGTGCGGCCTCGACGACGGCGGCGGTGCGCGCGGTCGACGCCGCGGCATGGGTGTGGACCAGGGCGTCGGCGCCCAGCCACGGCGGCAGCGGCCCGTCGAAGACCAGCACCCGCGTGTCCGGCGCCGCTCCGCTGAACCAGGTCAGGACCCGGGCGCGGCCGCGTGCGGGCAGCGCCTCGGCGGCCAGGCCCGTCGCGCCGAGAGCCTTCGCCAGGCTCACGGAGTCGGCCGGGCCGGCCGTGCGCACGATGACGCGCCGCAGCCCGTGGACGCGGGTGAGGTCCGCGACGAGCCGGGCCGGACCCATGTGCCGGAACGAGCGGGCGGTGGCGACCGCTGCGAGCCGGTAGCCGCGCATGAGCCCGGCCTCCGCGGCCTGCCGCTGCGCCAGCAACGCCGTCAGCTCGCCGGTGACGCCCGGCTCGCAGCCGTCACGGTCGACCCGTCCGGTGGTGGTGAACCGGGGAATGGAGGTCAGGTGCAGCAGGGCGGCGGGCGGGCGGCCATCGGTTCGGCCTATCCGTCGGCCGGTGGCGGGCAGGTGGCCGTCCAGGGCGATCGCCAGATCGGGAGGCGGCCATCCGTCGTGGTGGAGTCGGTCGAGGGCAGGCAGGCCGGCCGGGGTGGCGACAAGGACCGCGGGCAGCGTCGTGCCGACGACGGCGCGCACCGCGCGCGGCCTGGTGGCCGCCGCCACGCCGGGTGGCAGCGGCAGCCGGGCGGCTTCGGCCTTGTCCAGTACAGCGAGGACCTGCCCCGCCTCCCGGTGGGCGTCGGCGAGGACGGCAAGGTCGTGCTCCCAGTGCTCACCCGGCACAGTCAGGACAAGGACCCGGCAGCGGCCACCGGCGAGAGCGGCGGCCAGGCGCGCCTGCTCACTGCGTGGCAGGACCACCAGCGCCCGCCCCTCGGAGGCCACGTGCCGCTGTGCACGTGCCACCAGCGGCCGCAGGTGCTCCGGCACCGGCACGACCGCATGCACGAACCGGCGCCCGGGCATGTCCGAGCGGCGTACGACGCCGGCCAGACAGCCGAGACCGACCGCCTGGTGGTCGCTGCCCACTCCCAGGGCCTCGCGCAGCGCCTCACGGCGCTTGCACACCGTGCTCGCGATGGCGCCGGTCTCGTGACTGACCGCCCGGTCGGAAAGGCCGGCGGCTGTCAGCCGCAGCAGCAGCCGCATCGCGGCGGACAGGCCGTACACCGCCGTGAGATCACCCACTCCTAGGTCCCGCGGGGACAGGTGACCGGCCCAGGCATAATCGGCGACCAGCTCGACGCGGCTGCGCGCACCCGTGGCCTGACAAAGAACCGTCATGGAGTCCTCGACCCGGGCGACGGAACGTGCCGAGGCATCGGCGATGCCCTCCACGCTCAGCGGACCGGCCAGATACCGGACCAGTTCCAACGACGAGACACCCGACGGCGGCCCGCTGCGCACCGTCGTGCCCGCGCCCGCCGTCACCGCGCGTCCACAAAGTCGAGCGGGGCGCGGTTGTCGGCGGCGTGGGCGCTTGCAGGGGACCTACGGCCACCGGGCCCGGGCGGTGTCTCGGCGCGCACGAGCCGCACGGCCTTCATGGCAGCCACGTCGCCGCGCGCGGTCACCAGCCACCCGTCCACGTACGCCGTCCAGCTCCGCATCGGCCCGCCGCGCCGGCTGCGGCAGCCCGTCGCGGGTCGTGCCACCCCGTCGACGACGACCGTGACAGCGCAGAACAGCCCGCTGACCGCGGCCGCCCGCTGGATCTCGGCCGGATCCCCGGGCGGCACCGCGTGCAGCCGGTAGTCGCTGACGCAGACGCTCACGCCTGCGGGATAGACGGTGGTGGTGCTGGTGTACCGGGTTCGGCCGCCCACCAACTCGACGGCGGCGTCGATCTCCAACGGCGCCGCTGCGCCTTCGAGGAGGGCGACCGGCAGCCCGGCCGTCTCGGTCACGATCCGGGCCCGTTCGGCGACCGGGACACCAGCGCCAGGGCCGGGCGGCAGGCTCGCCGGGTCGGGGGACGTCCGCGTGCCGGCCGGAATACCGGGCACCGGGACGAGGGCGGCCGGGGCCGCAGTCGGGGGCCGCTGGGGTGAGCGGGGGCGGGACACGAGCTGCTCCAGGATCACGACGAGGACAGAGGCACGGGGGAGGGTCAGCGGGGCGGTGGGCCGGTCGGGCGGGCGAGGCGTTCCAGATGCCGGGTCAGCCGCTGGACGTCGGAGCCGGAGGCGGCCGCGGTGTAGGCGGCGTGCGAGGCCTGTAGTAGCCGTCGCGCGGCGGCCTTCCGGCCCGCGGCCTCGGCCGCCAGGCCGCGCCACTCCTGCAGCCGGGCACTCCACAAGGCGTGCCGCAGTTCCTCGGCCCGGGCCTGGGCATGGGCCAGGACCCGGCCGGCCAGCAGGGGATGACCGGCGCTGGTCAGGACGTGGCCGGTCCAGGCGAGCGCGCGCATCGCCTCCAGCGGCTCGCCGGCCAGCGCGGTGCGGGCCTGGCGCAGCAACGCCAGGGCGGGCCGGACCTCGCCGAGTTCGGCTTGGACGCCCGCCAGCACGATCCGGGTGAGCGCCACGCCCCGCTCGTAGCCGAGTTCGTGGCGCAGCCTCAGGGCCTCCTCCAGTGGAGGGCGCGCCGCTGCGGGGCGCCCGGCTTCGATGTGGGTGGCGCCGATGTCGTGCAGGTGCTGTGCGAGCGAGACGGTCGCGTCGGGGTGCGGGTCGCCGGTCGCGCTGGCGAGGGCCTCGTGCAGCAGGTAGAGGGCCTCGTCGTGCCGTCCGACGCCGCGCAGGCCGATTGCCAGGCCGTTGAGGACCTCGCGCAGGGCGGCGGGCGGGGCAGTGGCGTCCTGGCGTACCGCGTCGAGGGCGAGGCGGTAGAGCCATAGCCACAGCGGGTAGTCGCGGCGGCGCAGGATGAGCGGCCACAGGGCGAGGGCGCCGCGCCATACCAGCGTCCGGTGCCCGGCGCGGGCGGCCGTGTCCAGAAGGGGGCGCACCAGCGGGTCCTGGGCGTCCAGCCACGTCCAGGCGTGCTGCGGGCCGGCGAAGGCCGGGGGCCCGGGGGCGGGTTCGGGTGGCAGGAGAGCGTGGCGGGCGCTGGCCAGGGCGCCGGCCGCCTCGGCGGTGGCCACCCACCACTGCACGCCGCCCAGCAGGGCTGCGGCTGCGGTGTCGGCTTCGTCGAGGGTGGCGACGAGGCGGGCGGCGTGGTCGTGGCCCGGGCCGGGAAGCCGGTAGCGGGGACCGTCGGGGCCGTCGTCCGCGTGCGTGAGGAGGTGGCGCCGTTCGAGGGCGGCCAGGTGCGCGGCCGCCGTCGGCGTGGTGGTGCCGGTGATGGCGGCGAGCAGGGGAGCGTCCACCGGGACGGGGGGCAGCGCCCCGAGGGCACGGTAGGCGGCGGCGCGGGCGGTGTTCAGCATGCCGTGCGCGTGGTCGAGGGCGCGTTGCACGGTGTTCTCCACGGGGTGGGATTCGCCATCGGGTGCAGGCCTGGTGAGGGTGTCGGCGAGCATGGTGGGGCTGAGGTCCGCGTCGACCTGGAGCTGGGCGGCCGCCAGGCCGAGCGCCAGCGGCAGGCCCGCGCACGCCTCGACCAGCCGGGCGAGCGCCGCCTGTTCCCCGTCGGCCGGTGTGCGGCGGGCGAGGGAGACAAGCAGGACCGCGGCGTCGCCATTCGGCAGCGGACCCAGGTCGACGTGGACGCCGCCGTGGGGTACCAGGCCTGGCAGATGGCCGGGTGCGGTCACCACCACCGGGCAGCCGGCAGCGGGAAGAAGGTCGCCCGCGAGGGCGTCGTCGTGTGCCCCGGCGAGCAGCACCGCAGGTCGACGGGCCGCGGTCAGGGTCCGCCACAGGCCCTGGGCCTGGTCGAGCCGCTCGGAGACCAGAGGGGCGCCCAGGGCGCGCAGCCACCCGCCGAGGACATCCAGCGCCGCCTCGCACCGGCCGACCGGGACCGGTTGCAGGTCGGCCACCAGGTAACCGCCGGGCTGCTCCAGTGCGCGCAGCACCCGGGCCGCCAGGGCCGCCTTGCCGACTCCGTGCGCGCCGACCAGGACGGGGATCCCGCCCGCGTCGAGGGTGTCGGCCACGGTCCGGTACTCGGCGCTGCGGTCGACGAACACCGGGGCCGGACGCGGCAGCTGATCGGGGCGCACCCAACGGTTCTCGGGGCCCTGATGGAGGTGGATGCCGCCGTGGATGCGGTGGGCCTGCACCACCGGCCCGGACACGCGCGCGCCGCCGGCGATCGTGTTCGTGTTCACCGACCGCCCCTTCGACAGGCGAGATCGGCCCGCAGTTCCTCGGCAGTGAGGACCGTACAGCCGGTGACGGTGCGCAGGACGTGCGTGGCCACGACCCAGCGCAGCAACTCCGGCTCCGTGAAGGAGAAGGAGCCCTGCACAGGCTCCATCTCAGGGCCGAGGCACCAGCCCGCGACACCCCACACCTCAGATGCGGTGACCCGTACCAGCAGCGCACCGTCGAGCGCCCGGCAAAGGCCGGGCGCCTGCAGGGCATGGGCGGCACACACCGGGGGATGCTCGACGACCGCGCCCTCCGGCCACCCGGCCGCCAACCGCCGTACGCGTCCGCTGCGCATCCGGGGCCGGGGGAGCAGCCACAGCGTGCCCTGCTCGGTGTGGTCGGCGGGCTCGCCGCACACCCGGCACGCCATGGTCAGCATGAGCTGCACCTGCCGACCGGGGTGGGAGCGAGTCCACACCGGGACGCCCTGCCCCGGCTCCCCGGTGCTACGTAGCACGAGGACCCCGTTCACCCGGTCGCCAGCCGTCTCCTGCCAGTAGCCGATCTGCTTGCCGCCATCGTCGTGACGGATCCGGCGCGGCCGCTGGAGGACCTCGCCGCTCCAGCTCGTGATCCGAGGGACCGGACCAGTGGGGGAGACGAACACGGCGCTGGGCGGGAGCGCGTCGGCACGTGTGCCGGACGCGGACGGGGCGATCGGAGCGGTCACCGGCCCTCCCTTCGGTTCGTCAGAAGGGCCACAGCGAATTCGGGCGGGTGGACCGCGGGCACCATCAGGGCCCAGGGATAGGCCAGCTCGGTGATCTGCGCGGGGGTACGGGGATTCCAGGCCAGGCCAACCTCGGCATGCACCGCAGCCACGGCGGCGCGCTGCGCCTCGTCGACGTGGGGTGTGCGGTGGGAGAGCACCACGACGCTGCCCGGCGCCAGGGCCGTGTGAAGTGCTCCGAGGAGCCGGGCTACCTGGCGGTCCTCCAACTCGTGCAGCACGTCGGAGAGGACCACTGCCACCGGTGCGGCCAGGTCGAGGCGCACCTGTCCGCCGCGCAGCGCCGCCAACAGCTCGTCAGGCTCGCAGAGATCGACTTCGAGGTGCTGCACGGCATCCGGGACCGGGCTGCGCAGCAGCGCCCGGGCGTGGGTCATCACCATGGGGTCGCGGTCCGCGTAGACGATCCGTGTGCCCGGTGCGGCTGGCAGGACGGCGGTGTGCAGTGGGAGGAGTGCGTGCGGCGACTTTTCGTGGTGGCCGGTGGTCAGACCGCAGCCCAGGTCAACGACCTGGCCGACGCCCTGCGCGGCAAGGCGGCCGGCGAGGTTGAGGACACTGAGGCGGGCCGCACGCGCGGTGCTGGCCCAAGAAGGGGCCGCCTCGCGCAGGAGCTCGGCGGCGACTCGGTCGGCCCGGAAATGATCCTTGCCGCCCAGGAGATGGGCGGCGACCCGCGCGGACGCGGCGGCATGGGCACCGACTCTGGGCCAGACGGACTCCTCCGACCCGCCGGAGGTCCACCACTGCTCTTTCGGGTCCATGCCGGTGGGGTGTGCGGGCTGTGCGACGTGGACGACGGCCAGAGGTTGCGCCGCGGCCGTGACGTGGCTGGCCCGGTGTCGGAAGGGTCCCAGGCGCGGGGCACGAGGTCGGCTCATGCGGCACGCTCACAGGGGTGCGCGTCGCGGCCCTGAGGCGCGACGATGCGGCCGTCGGGCAGCGCCAGCCCCGTGTCCGCGAAGATCACGACGCCGTTGCACAGCAGGCTCCAGCCTTGCTCCGGATGGCTCGCCACGACGCGGGCCGCCTGGCGGTCGTTCTCCCAGGCCTCGGGACATGCGGGTTGGTGGGCGCAGCTCATGACGCCTCCCCGGCCGGCTGGGTGACGGGCTCGTGGGTCAGAACCGTCAGCCGCACATGGGGCAGGCCCGGTGTGCGGGCCGGCGTGCGGGTCACGACCGCCAGACCACGCCACGCGGCGGCGCGCACCGCCCACTGCTCGGTACGGCGCTCCTGGGCCAGCACCAGACGGCCGTCGATCCGCAGATAGCCGGACAGCGTCATGCCCTCGGGCAGCAGCGCGGCAGCCAGCACGGCGAGCGCCTGCGAATCGGTGCCCGCCCACTGGACGGAGACCGAGGACCCGTCGTCGTAGGACGTGGTGCACGCCGAGCCGGCCCGGGCCTCGGTGCGACTGGAGGCGGTGCCGGTGGGACGTTCGAGGAACGCGACCACCAGGGCCTGCTCGGGCCTGTCGGCAGGGAAGGAGTCAGGGGCGGGATCGACGATCGTTCGGGCGGCGCTGTGGGTGTGGGGCGGCACCGGACCTCCGTGAGGGGCGGGGATGGTGGGACTGGACAGGGACGAGAGGCCGGTGGGACCGACGAGGTCAGGCGCTGCAGGCTGCCTGACCGGTGGGACTCCCTCGGGCCGATGAACGAGTGGGGATCGGGTAGACGGGGCTGGGTCAGCCGTAGAGGCGGAACCAGAGACTTCCGAGCTCCTGCCGAATGGAGCGCTCCGGTCGGCGGAAGGCGGCGACCGCCGCCGCGTACAGGGCCTCGGCCGTGGTGGTGCCCCCGGGCGGTACGACCCAGTGCAGGAACCTGCCCGAGGTGTCGGTCAGCGGCGGCACTCTGATCGGCGTGCGAGTCGGCAGCTGCCACGCCTTCGGAATATCGGTGTCCACCCTCGTGCCCGGGTCCAGGAGGAAGTCGTAGAAGTTGGCGGCGGGACTGGCGATCACCGGACCGCAGGTCGTGCCGAGCCGAGCGGCGATCAGTGCGCCGGCGTCGGCTGCGCACCGCACCACCTCGAAGTGGAGGCCGACGTCGATGCGCCATGAGGCGGTGCCCGCCGGCACCCAACAGGGCTGTTCACTGAAGGCGCCCGGCACTGTCCCGGAGCCGGTGCGGATGAGCTGGTCGTCCATCAGGTCCTCGTCATCGTGGAAACGGGAAGAGCGCAAGGCGGGGCAACGCGGAGCGCAGCGGGCTTCACGCGGTCCCGTCATCGGCCTCGTGGCCGAAGCGGTCTGCGTCGTCGATCGGTGTCCCTCTCGCGCGGGCGATCAGCGCTGCCAGGTGCACCAGGTGGGGTTCGGGCACACAGCCGTTGTGGACGGCCGTGGCCAGGGCGCGTCGCAGCGTGACCTGCTCCTCCACGCTGGCGGCCTGCGCGATGACCAGAGCCGCGTCGAGGCCGTCCCGCCCCACCAGCGCGAAGCTCGGCCACCCACCGCAGTCGACGATCTGCAGGAGTTCGCCCACGCCGTAGCGGACCTCCGTGAGGTACACCTCGGCAGTGCCGAACGTGGGTCGGCGGGCGGCCAGCTCGTCCGCGCGCAGCACCGCCTGGGCCAGACGCACCAGCCGGTCCCGCAGTGCGAAGCCGGCCGCCAGGTCGGGCAGGTCAGTCTCACCGGACACGGCCTCCACAACGCCCGGGCGAGGCTGCGACACACGTGACGGCGTGCACGCAGCCGCCTCCGAGCGCACACGTACGGCGGGGGCGGAACCGTACCGTGGCAGGCGGCCGCCGAGCCGGTGCAGCAGCCCCGTTGCCGGGCGGCGCCGTGACGGCATCAGGGCATCGCCGGGCGATGCGGACCTGTTGGGATTCATGCCTCCCCCCTTCGGGACGACGGGCCGCACACAGCGGCAGGGCTGTTCGGGTCCGGAAAGACTCGCTGCGCCGGACGAGCTCGGCAACCAAGCTGACTTGGGCCGAAGGGGCCTTTCCGGGCGGCGAGTTGGGTCGTTCCCGTGGATCGGCCCGGCTCGTGCCGGGTATCCGGGCCCTTTCGGCCCGGGTGCCCACCGAACCCGCGACTCGGGCCCCCGTCGGACCGCACAATGGCGGCATGACGAATCGTCACGGTCGGGCATGCGTAGCCACGTTGCGCAGGAGCCCCGAGGCACTCGAAGGCGGCCTGCCCGCGCTGGTGGCGGCGCTGCAGGAGTGCTGCGGGATCAGCATGCTGCGAGCCCACCGGCAGGCTCAGGGCTGGAGCCGGCCGGAGGTCATCGCCCGGCTCGTAGCACTCGCCGAACAACGCGGCGAGCCGCGCTTCAAGGGCACCCGTGAGCTGCTGCGCACCTGGGAGGACCTCGGCGCCCAGCCCCGCGAGCGGGCCCTCCAACTGCTGTGCGCACTCTACGAGGCGTCGCCCGCAGACCTCGGGCTGGCATCGTCCGCACCCATACCCGCCCCGCCGCCGCAACAGCCCCAGCCGCCGGACCCGGTGCAAGAGCACGCCGAGCGGACCCGCAGGGCGATCAACCGGACCCTCGCCGCGAGCACGGTCAGCCCGGGAGAACTGGACCTGCTGGACGAGCGCCTCCACAACGCCCGCCGCCTCTACGTCACCGCTGCGCCGGAGCAGATGATCCAGCACCTGCTCGGTGACCTGGACGACATCCAGGCCCTGGCCGCCGAGCGGCAGCCCGCCGCGGCGCAGTCCCGCCTGTCCGAGCTCACTGCGATCGCCTCCACCCTGGTGGCCGACGCCATGATGAAACTCGGCCGGCTGCCCGAGGCACAGCGCTGGTACGGCACCGCCCGACTGGCCGCCGACGACGCAGGCAACTCCGAGCTGCGAGCCCGCGTCCGCGTGCAGACCGCGATGCTCCCCTACTACTACGGCCCCCTGCTGGCCGCCGCAAACCTCGCCCGCGAGGCCCGCCTGCTCAGCCGCGGCCGCCCCGGACCAACCGCGGTGTTCGCGGTCGCAGCCGAAGCCCGCTCCCTCGCCAGACTCGGCGACCGCGACGGCGCGCAGGCCGCGATCCGCCTGGCCAAGGACCTCTTCGAACACTGCCAACCCGACCAGGACGACGCCTGGGCCTTCCCCGAGCGGCGCCTGTGGCTCTACCTCTCCGGGGCACACACCGCGCTCGGCGAAACCAGCCAGGCCCGCCACGCCCAGCACCAGGCACTGGCGCTCTACCCCGAAGGACACACCGGCATCGACCCGGCCCTGCTGCACCTCGAGGAGGCGATGTGCCTGGTCATCGACCACAGCCCGACGGAGGCCCTGCAACTGACCGTCCACGCCTACGACCAGGTACCCGGGCCGCACCGCACCGCGATCCTCGGCGCCCGGGCACGGGACGTCATCGAGATACTGCCCACCCCACTCCAGTCGGGCCGTCCGGCCCGCCAGCTCGCGGAGATGCTCGCCCTGCCCGCCGGGCAGGAGTGACATCGGCCCACGGCATAGGAAAACCTGACCACCATGACCATCACCCCAGTCACAGCCGGCGGCTTCACCGCCGCGCACCTGGCCGCCGTCCTCGATCAGGTGTGCCGCGCAGCCGGGCTCCGCCCCGAAGGCGCCGTTCTGCTGCGCGGGCACACGAACGCCGTCTACCACCTGCCCGGCGAGCACGTCGTCGTCAAGATCGCCCGACGCGGCACACCCGCCGAGTCCGTCCGTCGAACCGTCGCCCTGGTCACCTGGCTCGGCGCACAAAACTTCCCCACCGTGGGGCTGCACCCCGTACACCAGCCGGTCGAGGCCGACGGCCACCTCGCCACGATCTGGACCCACCTGCCCCAGCCCAGCCACCCCGTGGCCGCCGAACAACTGGCCGGCCCACTCAAAACGCTGCACCGGTTGACCGACCCACCCGTGCCACTGCCCCCGGTGGACACCGTTGCCGCCGTCCGCCGCTCCCTGGCCGCCGCCGCGTCCCTCACCACGCAGGAGCTGGACTACCTCCACCGGCGCCTGGAACAACTGGAGGCGGACCTCGCCCGCACCACCTACCTGCTGCGGCCCGCGGTGATCCAGGGCGATCCCCAGCACCGCAACGCCCTGCACACCGGCGACGGCCGGGCGGTCCTGTGCGACTGGGACACCGCGAGCTTCGGCCAGCCCGAATGGGACCTGACGACGGTCGAGATCCACTGCCGGCGATTCGGCTACGGCCGGGCACACTACGAGGCATTCGCCAAGCAGTACGGCATCGACATCACCGGCTGGGACGGCTACCCGGTCCTGACCGCACTGCGGGAGCTGCGGATGATCACCACCAACGCCAAGCGCGCAGCCTCCGGCAGCGCGACCCTCCAGGAAGTCCGACGCCGCATCAGCCAGCTGGCTGACGGGGACATCGAGCAACGGTGGAACATCCTTTGAGGCCGCCGAGACGACCGACAACGCGGCACCATCGCGGAACCGCCTGACCAGCGGGCCCCGGTGGCCGACCGCGTCTCCGGCAGCCGCACAGCCACGGTCGTGCAGACTTTTGACGACCGCCTCCACACCACCTACCTCTAGCGGGAGCGAGCACCCATGCGTATCGGCATCACCGGCCACCGCGGCCTCGACGAACCACTGCGACGCCAGGTCACGGCCCTGCTGGCACAGGCTCTGGACACCTACGACGACAACGGCCTGGAAGCCGTCACCTGCCTCGCCGACGGCCCCGACACATGGCTCGCCGACCTCGTCGTCGAACGCGGCGGCCGCCTGATCGTCATCGTCCCCGCCACCGACTACCGCGAGGGCCTCCCGGCGTGGCACCACGACGACTACGACCGCCTGCTGGCCTGCGCCGCCGATGTGTACCGGACCGGCCTGACCGACTCCACCGAGCAGGCCCACATGGCCGCCGGTGAGATCCTGGTCGGCCACTGCGACGTGCTCCTCGCCGTATGGGACGGCCTGCCCGCCCGCGGCCACGGCGGAACCGCCGACGTCGTCGACCACGCCGACCGCGTCGGCGTCAAAGTCCACGTCCTCTGGCCCGACGGCGCCACGCGACCGGCAGCATGACGACAGGACCAGGCGCTCTTCGGCCCGACGCACCCGCCCTGAACGCCCACCGATGCCCTGGGAAGCGCACACGGGGAGCAGCAACGGGTGGACTCCCGCCCGGTTCCCGGCCGGGTCGGACAGTCCCGCCACTCGCGAGCGACTGACCTCGGGGTACGTCATCGGTGCTCCTCCTCCCATCGGGCGACGGTGTTCTTCGGCATGGACCAGGCCGTGACAGGCACCGGGCCCGCACTGCCGGGGCCAGCGCGACCTCCGGACCAGCGCGACAGCTTGGCCCCACGGCACGCCTGCGGTGTTCGGCGAAGGCAAGCGCTGCTGAGAATGGCGTTCACGTGCGTCGGCGCACGGCCGCCGATGCCGCACGGACTGCCTGCAGCCGGCCACCGCAAGCGCCGCACGCACACGGTCCGGGCGCCTCGTGACCGGACCGGGCGGCTCCGCGGCGTCAGGGGACCCCGCCCACGGCAGGACGGGAGGGCGAGGCACCAGGACGGACCAGGTGCAGATGCGGGGCGGTGCCGACGCCCGGCCGGTCCGGAACCACCGCCAGCAGCAGCCAGCCCTGCGCCTGAAGCGCGTACGCCTGCCAGCCACCGGACGAGGCCACGAACGCAAGGAGCAGCCGGGACTCGACGAACACCCGGGCCTCATCGATCCGAGCGCCCGGCAGCACGCCCGCGAGGACGTCCACCAGGCCGCGATCGGCGTCGGGCAGCGAGGCGCTAGTGAACATGCCCCCGGCGTAGGAGCAGGTGACGGCCATCCGACCGCTGTTCCTTGTGGCCCGCGCGCCGGTCCGGGGCGAGGTCGCCGACACCAGCATCGCCGCCGGCACTCCGGCACGGTCGACGACCGACTGGAGCTCTGCGGGGGACGATGCCCGAACGGCGAGTGCCGTTCCACCGGTCCCCGAAGGGCGCAGGGCCTCGCGTTGGCTGGCCCAATGGCGGGCCCTGGCCCGGCCGGCGCGCGGCCCAGGGCCCCCGGTATCGGGAGTGTGGTCGTTCAACGAATCGTCCTCGTCGGTTGCGGTCTGGGGATGACACAGGCAGCCGGACTGCCTGGGTCAGTGGAGGGACGGATGGTCGCTGCGCAACCGCGTGGCGAGGTCCGACAACGCGTACCCCATGGCTCCGAGATCGGCCGCTTCGGTGCCGATCAGCGCGATCACCGACCCGTCGGCCAGCGCCTGCACCAGCAGCGTCAGGCCGTCGAACTCGCAGCACACGCGCTCGAGGACCGGCAGGCGGCCGGCAGCCACCGCGGCGCCGAGGCCTCTCACAACTCCGGCCACGGCGGCGGCCGCGGCACCCGCCGGCTCCGCCCTGTCCCGGTCGATCCCGGAGGCGCACTGGAGGATGCCCTCCGCGTTCACGTGCATCGCTCCGAACGCGCCGTCGGCGGAGGCGATCACGGCGGCCAGTGTCCCCTGATCGAGCGGCAGAAGCGTGCCGGTGGCGGATGGGCCATCGGAAACGGGGGCGGTGTAGGGCATGAGGGGGTCGTCTTTCGGAATCACGGGATGCGGAGGAAGTCGGCTGGGGGATCGTTGGGAGGAATGAGGAGAGTCGGGGGGACGAGGACCGTGGCGGCGGTCCGTTCGGGCGCGCTGGCCACCGCGACCTGCAGCCCCAGCCGCCGGGCGGCAGCGGCCACCAGACGCATGCCGTGCCCAGGCCACGACATCCCGCTTGGCACCCGCCCGTCCCCGGCCAGCACGTTCCGCAGGGCCATGAGGGTGGCCGGCGGAATGCCAGGGCCGTTGTCCCTGACTACCAGCCACGCGCCGCCCGTACCGGGGTCGGCATCGCACTCGAGGACGACCTCGGCCTGCGGGCCGCCGTGACGTAGGGCGTTGTCCATCAGCTCGGCGAGGGCCGCCGCTAGCGGCTCGATTGCCTCCGGCCGCACCGTGATCTCCGGATTGCCCCAGAACCCCACCCGCTGGTACTCGGCCACCCTGCCCAGAGCCGCCCGGCCCACCTCGATCAGCCGCGCGGGCTGCCGGCGCGCCTCGGGCCAGAACCCTCCGGCAAGAACCGCAAGCCGGACGGCGTAGCGCAGAGCCAACGCGTTGGCATGGTCAGCCTCGTACAACCGGGACATCGGATCCGGATCACTGACCGACCGCTGCGCCGCGGACAGGAGCACCTCCTGACGCTGGAGTTGGGCCAGCACTGGCTGAATGGCCGTCACCACGTTCTCGTCGGCCTGCTGGTGGATCCGAGCGGCGAACACGCGGACCAGTTCAGCGGCGCGCTTGACCGCGGGCGGTGCCCCGTCGGGCACCATCGGCAGCCCGTCCCCGGTGTTCTGAAGGGCCTTGGCGAGCCAGGTGTCGGTGAAGGCAGCCTCGGCTGCCTGCGTCGCCTGGCGGACGTTCTCCCGGTGGGCTGTGGCGCGGCCATGTCGACCGGTTCTGTTGAACAGCACGGTCACCGGCCCCCCAAACGCTCGCCGGTACTGGCCAAGCGGAGGGAGGCGACGGCCGCTCCGAGACGGTCGGGGAACCGGGCCGCCCAGCCGATAGCGGCTGGGCACCGGCGGAAGGGCTCCGTCCTCGGGGTCGACTCCGGCATCATCACTCCAAGGGGGCGGTTTGGGGGACGGGTCGGGCGGCAGGACGGGCCGCCAGCTCCAGTGAGCCTGAGCCGCGGTCGGCGCCACAGCTGCGAGCGATGGCGGGCATCGGGAGTGGATCCTTCGGAATCCGTGGTCACAGTGCGTCGACAGGCCATATCGTCATGACAGTGAGCGAACCGCTTGTCACGCCTGGTGGGAATGGTCCGGGGCGTGCGGATGCCGCTAACACCGCTAAAGATCGATTCGACCACAGGGGGCTCGCCGTGGCGTCGGCGCGCAACGTGCGACTGGAGGCCGTGATCCAGGAACTGGGCTGGTCCCAGGACCGGCTGGCCGCCCAGATCCGACGGGTCGCCGCCGAAGTCGGCGCTGACGAAACGCTGTCGGTAACCCGCTCCCACATCTCGCAGTGGCTCCGCGGATCGAAGCCCAGCGGCCGTACCCCGGCTATCTTGTGCGAGGCACTCTCCCGAGCTCTGGGCCGCCCGGTCACCCTGGCCGAGATCGGACTCGCCAACGACAGGGAGCCGACAACACCAGGCTGGGAGGTCGACGTCCTGTCCGCACTCGCAGATTCCGGGGACCCCGACATGATCAGCCGACGACAGCTGCTCACATACTCCGCGCTCGGTGCCGTCCCGCCACCCCCTCAATGGTGGGACGAGCGAAGCGAACACGCCCGTACACGCGCGCCCCGATCCCCGCTGACTGTCACCCCCGCCCACGTCGAGGCCCTGCGCGAGGCCATGGGGTTCTTCTCCAGCCGCGACCAGCGTCTGGGAGGCCGGGCAGGCCGAGCAGCCCTGCGCGCCTACCTCCACACGGACGTCGCCGCCTACCTCGACAGCCGCATGCCCAACGACCGCATCAGGCGCGACCTGACCTCGGCCGCCAGCGAACTCGCCTACCTCGACGGCTGGACGGCATTCGACTCCGGCGAACACGGTGCCGCACAGGCCGCCTTCGGCCTGGCCCTTGCGCTGGCAGCCGAAGCCGACGACCCCGCGCTCGCCGCACACACCCTGCGCGCCCAGGCCCACCAGGCCGTCGACCTCGGCCACCCCGCCCAAGCACTCCAGTACGCCGAGGCCTCCATGGACCACCGTCGTTACACCCACGCCAGCAACCGCGAACGCGCGCTGCTCGGCGTCGTCCACGCCCGCGCCCTCGCCGCCAGCGGCCGCAAGCACGACGCACTGGCCGCGCTGCGCCGCGCGGAGAACGACCTCGCCGCCGCCGGCACGGCGAGCGACACCGTTGAGGAACCCGCCCGTGTGGCGTTCTTCTCCGAAGCGAGCCTCGCCCATGAGACCGCGTGCACCCTGCGCGACCTCAAAGACCTGAGGGGCGCCGAAAAGGAGTTCGAGCGAAGCGCCCGCACCCGAAAGCTCCCCTACGCCCGCACCCACGCCGTCACCCTCGGATACCTGGGCGACGTCCAGGCCCGCCAAGGGCACGTCGATGCGGCGTGCGCGACTTGGTCCACAGCGCTGGACGCCATGGCCGGCATCCAGTCCGGCCGGGTCCGAGATACCGTGGTGCGGATGCGCCAGGCGCTTTCCCCGGTGCGCGGGCGCGGCGGCAGCACGGCCAACGCCTTGGACGAGCGTGCCCGGCAAGTCCTGACCGCCATAGGCTGACCCGGTCACACCACCCAGCACCCGACGCGACGCCTGGTCCAGGAGGGCCACGTCGACCGGGTAGGACAGGAGAGCCGCGTGTCGGAGTCGTTCACTCTCACCTCGATCGCCACCGTCGTCGGCGGCCACCTGGAACCCGCTGACGACTACCAGGCGGGGGTCACGAGCATCATCCGCGTGCACGAGCACTACCCGCTGGAAACGCTCAAGGGCATCGACGAGTTCTCCCACCTGGTGGTCCATTGGCGCTTCCACCGGGCGTATCCCGACGACGTGCAGCTGCATGCCCGTAGCCCCCGCGGCAATGCCCGGTGGCCCGAGACCGGTACCTTCGTCCACCGCAACCATCGTCGGCCCAACCAGATCGCCACGTCCTTCCCGCGGCTGTTGCGGGTCGACGGCCGCGACCTGCACGTGACCGACCTCGACGCCGTCGACGGAACGCCAGTCCTCGACCTGGCACCCTACTTCGCACAAATGGGCCCGCGCGGAGAGGTCATCCAGCCGACCTGGCCTGCCGAGATGCTCGCCGACTACTGGCTGGACGCTGACCAGCGTCCTCGCTGAAGGCCGGGCGCTGCCGGCGTCCGCACGACGGCGTGCGAAGTCGGCAGTGGCTGCCCCAACGCGCTCGGATGCCATGGGGGCCCCTCTATCCCTCATGGACAGGCTGGAGCGGCAATTCGGCATGGGTGCGAAGTTCTGAGCGCGGTGTCTCAGGAGCGAGTGCCGATGAGCGGCTGTGCTCCCGGCGCCCTTGTCTCCTGTGCCGGTGGCACCGCTATTGGCGCATAGGGGTGCCGTCGCCACTTCACGGCGGTGACGTACCCGCGTTGCGGGGATCTGCAGTGCCATCGCGGACTCGTCCAAGGTCGGAGACGTCGAGGCACAGTGGTTGGCGGCCTCGGGGGACGGGTCAACCGTGGCCCGGGGAGAGCGGCATCACCAGGCCGAGGGGTGGCCATCTGGTGGCCACCTGTGGGCCGCCGCAGGCGCAACTTCCTTCATCGCAAGGCTGTTTTGTCCGGTTTCGGGACTGTGCTGTGGTCTGGCTCGGGATGGAGATGGCCACCAGGTGGCCACATCACAGCCTGGTGATGCCGGACCGGCGGCGGCACGGTGGAGGTCCGGAAGACGGCGCGCCCGCGTCGGCCGTGCGAGGAGGCGAGGATGTCGCTCCCGATCCCTTCCCTGGTTGGATGCTGTGGCCTTGGGTCGGCCCGCGCCGACATGTTGCTGCGGCTGGTCGATGAGGAGAGGCCAGCGGCGGTGGCGAGGCGCCTGGCCGTTATTCTCCTCGCCCGGCACATGCCGGAACTCGCCGACGACGTGGCCCTGGTGGTCGCAGAGCTGGTCGCGAACGCGGAGGGACACGGCGGCGGACCGGCCGAGGTCGGCATCGCCCGCTACGAGCACGGTGCCGCTGTGACAGTCACCGACCGCAGCGGCGACTGCAAACGGATCACGGAATGCATGAGGGGGATGCCGGTGCACGGTGAGTCGATGGCTGAGAGCGGCCGCGGCCTGAACCTCGTGGAGGCCTTCTCCACGGCGTGGAGCGTCGAGCCGGCGTCTCCGGCAGGCGCCACCGTGACGGCGGTCTTCCGATCGGGAGATCTGACCTGATGGGCCGTCTGGTCCCCGTGCCACGGCACCTCGCGCCCGGCCTCGCCGTCCACCCGCTCGGACTGGGGTGCCGCTCGATCGGTGCCCTGCCGTCGTCGCGCCAGGTGTCGGACAGCGAGTGGCTGGACGGTATGCGCAGCGCTGTCGAGCACGGGGCCGATTTCTTCGACGTCGCCGACACCTATGGGGACGGGCAAGCGGAGCGGCTGCTCGGCCAGGTGGTCCGGGAATGCCGCCGACAGGGGGTCATACTCAAGATCAGCAGCAAGGTCGGGCACAAGGGATCCGCGCCTCACCCCTACGCGGGACCCCACCTCAGGCATCAGCTCGAACAGACTATGGAGAATTTGAACGTGGAGCGGGTGGACCTGTTCGGGCTGCCGTCCCACGACTTCGGACCGAACGACCGCTACCTGGGGCCGGCGATTGATGTCCTGCGGACGATGAAGCAGCTGGGCATGATCGGGGCGATCGGCCTCGTCGGCCCACGATGGGACCCGGCCACGGTGCCGGATGCGGGCGGATACGCGCGGTTCGACGAGTTGTTCGCCCTGATCCGGCCCGATGTCGTCCTGCTCCCCTTCAACGCCCTGACCCCGCTCACGGTCCTCCCGGACACCGGGGAGAGCGATCTGCTCTCCCGCGTGGCTACGCAGGACGCCGGATTCCTTCTCGTCTCGCCGTTGGCCGGGGGGCTCCTCACGGGGACAGCACGTCCTGCGGACGGGCGTCCGGTGCAGGAGCAGGGGACGAGGGCCGCCATCGCCCGCGCGCTCGAGCCGCTGCGCCAGCACCTCGGCGGCCACCCGGCTGTCCTTGGACAGGCGGCGCTGCGGTACTGCCTGTCCCGCGGATCGCACACCGCGGTGGTGGCCGGGTTCGGGCAGGCCGAGCACGTCGCGCTGAACTACGGCAGCCTTGACCTGGAGCTGTCCCCGCAGGATGTGGCCGCCATCGAAGCCGCCTATGCCGAACTGCGTGAGGAGCTCCGATCGAGGGCGCTCCGAGCCGTGCGTCAGGACAGGGCGACGCGCTGAAGCGTCCGCCACCGGTACTGCCTGCCGTGGCGGCGCAGTTCGACCAAGTCGAGCGCCTCGACGTCCAAGGGCACAGGCGTGAGCGTGCGCAGCGGCCCGACGGCTTCGACGAGGGGGCGGGCGGGTCGGTCGACGGGGTTGTATCCGATGCCGAGGTGCGGTCGCCACCGGCCGGTGCTCGTACCGCCGGGGAGGCCGAGGTCGCGTCCTGTGGCGGTGAGCTGCTGGTGCAGGTGCACCAGGCCGGTCCACGGGGTGATGGAGAAGCGGACCGCTCCGCGTGATCCGCTGAGGGGATGCGCCGACAGGGCCAGTCGGCCCGGCCTCAGTGCGTGGACGCGGTGGGCCAGGGCATCCACGACCCGGGCCGGCACATCGGCCGTATCGCCGATGCGCAGCATGGTGAGGTGGAGGCCCTCGGGGGGTGTCAGGTCGAGACCCATGTGCTGGAGCGCACGCTGGCACTGCGTTGCCCGGGCGGCGAGCTGGTGGTGCCCGTCGAACGTGAACATCCAGTACAGGCGCCGGGTGCGGCTGTCCCAGCCGGGGCGGTCCCAGTGGTTCACGAGGTGGTCGAGCCTCGTGTAGGCCTCCCAGTCGGTGCGCACGATGGCGTCGGCGTCGTCCAGGTCAGGCGGCGGCTCGGCCGGGAAGGCCTTGTGGTCGGGCACCAGGGCCACGATCGCCTCCTTCAGCAGCTCAGGCAGCGCCCTGGGTCCGGGTGCTCCCGGCGACGGTACCGGCGGTGGGGTGCGCGCGCCAGGCGCGCAGTTGCTCGGCGTAGTCACCGACGACGGGTTCGTCCTTCCAGCGGGCGGCGCGCTCGTAGAGCTCGATGCCGCGCAGCCACACGGACCGGATCGGGGCAGTGGTGCCCGACCCCAGTGCCCGCTGCCCGAGATACATGGCTGTCTCGACGTCCGGCTGCTGCTGCTGGAGCAGGGCGGTGGCTACGTCGAGACCCACCAGTGAGCGGCTCCAACCGGAGTCGGAGCTGGCCAGCATCGGTTCGAGATCCCGGGCCCGGTCGAGGACCTGTTCGGTGTCCCCGATGGACAGGTGGGCGGTGACCACGTTGGCCAGCGTGCGGGCCGCGGAGTACGGCTCGAAGGAGATGCACGCCGTGAGCCCGGGAGGAACGTCGTGACGGTCCGAGAGCTGCAGGGCCCGGTCGATGGCGTCGAGGGCTTGTCGGCGGTCGCCGACCCGGGCAAGGGCCCTGGCCCGGCCGTTGGCCAGCAGGCGGATCGCCTGAGGGTGCTCCGGAGCGAGGGCGATGCCGGCGGCAGCCGCTTCGTCGGCCAGGTCGTATCGCCCCTGGTAGTAGTAGCCGAGAGATCGCGTACCCAGGGCCCACATCTCAAGGGCACGGTCACCGACCTCCCTGGCGAGTTCCAGCGCCTCCGTGCTGTAGGCCTGGGCGGCCGCCGGCCGGCCCGCATTGGTCGCCATGTAGCCGAGGAGACCGGAGACCTGGCCCGCGAGGCGGAACAGCTCGGTTCGGGTCCCGGGCGGCTGACGGCCGGCCAGCAGGGTGTGGAGCATGCCGCGCAGCAGCCTGGCTTCGCCGACCAGCTGGTGTGGCCCCAGCCGCTCGTAGCGGTCCACGATGCCAGTGATCGTGACTTCGGCCATCGCGAGGACAGCGGGGTCGGTGTTGGAGGCGGTGAGCAGCCGGGCCTGGTCCCGCACCTGCTGCGGATCGTCGAACTCGACGGCCGGGGCCTCGGCAGGAACCAACTGACCGACAGGGGCGGCTTCCAGGGGGAGGCCGTGGGTGTCCGGGTCGATGTTCTCGAAGATCCTCTCGACGGACATGCTGAACAGGTATTTGAGGACGACGCCGACCTCGATGGTCGGGGCGGTGCGCACACCTTCCAACATCCAGCGGCGGAAGGTTCTCCGGCTGACCGTGACCGTCCGCAGCGACGGCCGGCTCTCCTTCTCGGCCGCGGTGCGGGCGGCCTGGCTGAAGCGGAGGTCGAACACCTCGAACCTCTGCCACTGCCGCTCCTGGACGAGTAGTCGGAACCTGGGGACCAGCTCGCCCATCACATGCTCCTGTCAGTCATCGGGCTCTCCATCGGGTCCGGCCGTGTCCTCGCCTGTCAGCACCCGCAAGGTCTCCACGAAGCCCGAAGTCAGGGCACGCAGGACGGCGTTTCCCTTGGCGGGGGTGCCCAGGGAGGGGCGACCGACGACGCCGCTGGTGGTGGGAAGAGGAAGGGCCATGGTCACATTCTCTGGGGGACCAGGGCGATGGCGGAGCGGAAGGTCTCCATCTCCGCTGGGCGGTTGGCGAGTGACCCGGCGAGCTGCGCCAGTCCCACCAGGGCGCGGTGCACGCGCCCGGATCCGACCGCGAAATTCGTGGTGAGGATCTGCTGTCCCGCGGTACCGGCCTCGTCAGCCCGACCGGTCTCTACAAGGCACTCGGCCAGCCACACCCTTGCGAGCAGACCGTCCTGTTGCAGTCCTTCGGGCCTCATAGGACCACCTCTCCGCCGCGACGAGCCGACGTAATAGAGTCATACGAGCTCGCCACCCTTCTTCGGTGCACGGTGAACAGACAGGACGCGGAACACCGAGCCGGGAACGTCGGCCACGTCCGGGAACGTGTGCTGCCTTCGCATTGCCGAGCAGCCGCAGTCCATCGAGGACACCTCCTGAGAGCCGACCCCGGAGCACGCCGAGCCAACACACGGCTACCGCACCGGCACGCTTCGTTGAGAACCAGAATGTCCGTCAGATCGCCGAGTAGCAATGCGATTCACCAAAATGATGGCGCAAATTGCTCCACCGCCTCTTGCCCGTGTAGGGCGAACCCGGGAAGACTGGCGCCATGCCCACCCGACAGGCCACAACCTCGGCCGCCCGCAAGGAACTCGGTGACCTGCTGCGCCGGCTCCGCGGTCGACGCGGCTTGACCGGGCGGCAGGTCGCCGAGGCCACGGGCATCGATCCGGGCACCCTCAGCCGATACGAGAAGGGCAGTCGCAGGATCGAACCCCCGACCGTCGGTGCGCTGCTCGACCTCTACGATGCCGACCCCTCCGCGCGGGAGACCGCGGCCGCGCTGTGGGAGGCTGACTCGGCCGTCAAGGCGCGCCCCGCATGGTGGCGCCGCGGCTTCACCCTGCCCGAGGACTTCGGCCAGTACCTCGCGGACGAACAGGAAGCCCGCCGGATCCGCTCCGTGGAGCTCCACCTGCCGCCCGGCCGCCTGCAGACCGAGGATTGTGCCACTGCCGTGATCGCAGGCATGCGACCGGACCTGACCCGCCGCGAGGTCACCGAGCTCGTGGACCTGCGCATGCGCCGCCAGGTCGATACGCTCAGTGCGGAACAGGACATCCTGCTCGGGCCGTCCGTACTGGCGCTCCCGGGCCTCGCCCCGGGTGCCGCACGCCGGCAGATCGAACGTCTCCTCGAAGCCGCGCAGCAGCCCGGAATCACCCTGCGCGTGCTCCCGCCCGATCTCCCCTACCACCCCGGCCTCGCCGCACCGTTCGTCCTAATGGACCCGCCGGTCGGTGGCGCCTGCGTGTGGGTGGAGCTCATGGACCGGAGCATCCGGCTCGACGATGCCACCGTGAAGCGCTACCAGGCCGCCTTCGCCGCGATCGCCGCGCACGCGCACACGGTCCCCGCCACCCTCGACCACCTCACCCGACTGATCACGGAGCGCACATGATTCTCGAACCGCCAGCACCGAGGTATGACGCACCCAGCCCGGCCGACGGACTGAACTGGGTGAAGTCCAGCCACAGTGGCGGCGGAGGGAACTGCGTGGAGGTCGCCCCGGTCGACCACCTGGTGTACATCCGGGACTCGAAGGATCCGTACGGTCCTGTACTCGCCGTCACGCCACAGGCATACGTTGGCTTCCTGACCGCCACCGCAACTGGTGAATTCGACAGCCCGCGGTAGGCACGCTGGCCGTCGGCATGCGGTCCAACGCGGTCTCATAGGTATCGACCACCACGCGTGGTGCACCGCATTCTCCTCGCTGAGGGCGAATCCTTCGGCATAGGTGAGTGCGTCCACCGACGCCCGGGCGACGCGTAAGACGTTGCGGAAGTGGCGGCCGATGTTGTGCTGTGGCATGCCCGCTGGCCAGAGCGGCGCATGTGGCCGGACCTGCACGACAACGGCCGCCTCGGGCTGCAGGGGCGCCGAAGCGCGCGGCACCGGAGCGTTGAGGACCCGGCGTGGTGGACGCCGTCGCCCCCGGGCGTGCATTTTCCTCGTGGGCGGTGCTCTCCAGGCCGGCCGCGGTGCCGCCCCGCCGCCCAGTCCTCGCCCGGCACGCGGGCATCGACCGGCATCCCGATCGCGCCCCATCGTTCGGCAGCCGCGCAGAGCAGCGGTTGGCGCCGGACGGACAGCCGGTCGTGTGACGGGGGCCCCGTACGAGCGTGGTGCTCCGTCGGGCCGTTCACGGTGGGCCACACTGCGAAGACCTGATCCGCAGTGAGGAGGCCGCGGTTGGTGGACGTCACGGTGAGGATCGCCCAGCACCTTGAGGCCGACGCGCTGCTCGGCCGCTGCCCTCTTGCCCTGCTCATCGGAGCCGTCCTGGACCGCGCCGTGCCGTCGGAGACCGCCTACGCGGCTCCGCTGGTCATCGCCCGCCGCCTCGGCGGAGACCTTGACGCGCACCAGCTCGCCCGGCAGGACCTCCATCGACTGGTTGCCGTCTTCGAAGCTGTCCCCGCCGTCCATCCCCTCCCACTCCTGATGGCCAGGCACGTGCAGGAGCTGTGCCGGTACCTCGCTGCCCGTCACGGCGGCCGGGCGGCTGCCGTCTGGGAGGACGTCGGTACCGGGCGAGAGCTCTACAGCCGGCTGAACGCGTTGCCCGGATTCGGCCGGCAGAAGGCGCAGATCGTCGTCGCGTTGCTCGGAAAGCGGTTCGGAGTGCGCCCCGACGGCTGGCGCGAGGCTGCCGGCCCTTTCGGCGAGGACGGCGTCTTCCGCTCCGTTGCGGACGTCACCGACCCCGAGTCCCTGGCACGAGTTCGTCTGAACCGGCAGCAGGAACGGCACGCCGCCCGGGAAGCCGCCCGCGCCCGGCAGAAAGCACGCCGCCCCGCCCCACGCGACGCACCACCACCAAGAACCTGCGCAACAGCACTCTGACCCGCCTCGCCTGGTCAACACCGGACGACGGCTGCCACCCGTCCGTGCGATGCCCGGCACGAACTCCCTCCGAGTCGACGGCCGACGGGCGCGGGTCGCCTGCCCCGCCGCGCGCCACGACGCGGTGGTGTCGGCTGGACGGGGACAGAGGAGAGCCATTCGTCGCCGCGGTCGGGGGCGAACTCCGGCCGGTAGCTGGGGTGTTCACGGAGCGCTGCGGCACGCAGGCGGCCGTCTCCCACCGCACCTCACCGTCGTAATCCGAACTGCCAGTGGGGGGCGCCCCAGAGCCGAGCCAGGCGCCGACATCGAGCGGTCGTCCCATCAGACGCCATCCACAGGTGTGGCCGCCGGACGGCTGATGGGCCGACCGCCGGACCGGGCGGCAATGCCCGCACGGATCCTGGCCACCGCCGCCACGCGCTGGTCAAGCAGGAACGTGGCCGCCCGGTCTGCCGCCGCTGCAGCGCCGGCCGCAGCCGCCTGACGGGCAGCGGCGGATGACTCGAACCGGTGCCTGGATCGCATCACCGCTGCGTAGGCGTTGCGGGACTCGGCAGCCACGGCAGACGAGAGCTTGAAACGACGGAGGGCGTCCTCGTGGTAGCGGTCGCGTGTGCAGGCCACGGCGAGCAGCTCGCTGGCACCCGCGATCTCCTCGTCCTGCGTTCCGTGCCGGGCCTGGGCCCTGGCGCTGCGGATCTCCGAGCGGGCCTCCTCCCAGACGGTGCGAACACTGGAGTAGTCGCGCAGGTCGGCTCGGGCGGCCAATGCCAGATTGATGCACTCACTGATGCCGGCCTTGATAGCCCGTCCCCGCGAGCAGCCAGCACACAGCCCGGCCGAGCCAGGAGCGCCGCAGTCCACGCAGGGAACGGCCAGCCGGGCGGCCTCGGCACGGGCCTTCTGGACCTCCCGTCCGGCCAGAGCCTCGGCTTCCGAAGCAATCGGCCCCGCAGCGGGGGGCTCGGCCTGTCCTTCGGCCGCGTTGGTGGCGCGCCGCGATCGGCTGATTGCACCCTCGACGAGATACCCGCAGGGAACGCACTCAAGGCCTGTCACCACGTCGATTGCGCTCTCGCACTCGACCCGCCCGCAGTCGCTGGCACGGCGAAGCCCGATCCGGACCAGCCAGCCGTACGGGCTGGCGATCGAGGTGGCCGAGGCGAGCCTGAACCGCAGACGCCGCGCCACCCGCCCGACGTCGCCCGCAACGTCCCGCACAGCCGCGCCAGCGGCCCGTGCGGCCTCCCGCTGCTCCCAGACGGTCATCAGCGGCAGCAGAGCCGCGGCCTCCTGCAGCACGCGGTACGCCGCGATCGACATGCTCAGCTGCGGCGGCACTGCCCCGGTCCGGTGCTCGGGCGTCACCGTCGTGCCGGTCGGGGTGCTGTCGAGACGCGTCGGGACCGTGTCGGACTTCCTCGCGTATGCGCGCGCTCCACCGGCAACGGTGGGAACCCCCGTCTCGGCTTCGCCGGAAACACCAACCGCGACATCAGCCTCACCATCAGTGCCACAGTGATCGGCGTGAGAGGCGTGAAGGGCTTCAGCAGCGGAGTTGTCTGGGAACGCGGCACTACCTGTGGGCCCCGGCTCCGCCACCTGCGGGGACGTCCCAACGCGACGCCGGTGTGGCCGCGCTGCAGGAGCGGCGGTATCGAACCGGGACGCAGCGGAGCGCCGCCGGGCGGCCTTCATCGTTGCCCAGTCCTGGGCCACCGTCGGCACCACGATCCCGCCACGCTGGCGGAGCCGGCTGCTGGTCTCCCGTCGGACCAGCTGGATCGCTCCTGCGCTCTGGAGGCGTTGAAGGATCCCCGCCGCTCCTGCCGGAGTGCAGCCGTTGCCCAGGAGCCGGGCGAGCGTTGCCGCTGCCCGCCCGCGCTTGCACACTCTCCCAGAGCACAGCCGCACCCGCCCGTCAGGCCGCGCCTCCAATACGAGGAGGAGCAGGGCGAGCCGGTCGGTGGGTGCGCCGCGGCCCGTGTGGGCGGCAAGCAACCCCGGCGGGGTCACCCAGCCGTCCCGGTGACGCCAGCCCGGTGCAAAGAGCCGCTCCACGAGGCGCAGCAGGGTGGCGAGCGCGGGGCGGTCGAGGGCGAGCGGGTGCTGGCGGTCGCCGGCCCGAGTTGCCTCGATCTGCTCCGGGACCCCGACGAGCAAACCCTGCACGGTGCCGGCCTCGCAGAACCGCTGGCGGGTGACGAGCGTGGACGCTGCCCGTTGCCGGCAGAGAGACTGATGGATGGCAGAGGCGGATACCCCGAGCCAGCGGCCGAGCTCCGGGGCGGCCGACGTGGTGGCGCAGGTCCGGGCGAGTTCGGCCTTGGCAATGGTGACGATCCGTAGCAGCCGGTCGGTGTCATTCAGACGCGCCGCAGCGGGTGTGCGGAGGGCGGTGTGGATGGCCTCTCGTAGGCGCAGCCGCATCGGCTCGTCCAGTCGTAAAGCTTCCAGTCCCACGGTGGAAGCGGAAGTGTCGGGGTCTTCCCGCGTGATACGGCGTATTGACGATGTGTCACGGCCAGTAGATCTGGTAAGGGGCGCGCTCGCGCCTGCGTGACAAACAGGAAGGGAGTCAGGCATCATCGAGGTGTCTCTGCTGGAGGTGGAGGCAGCACGAACCCCTGGGGCCGGCTATCGCTCCCGGGGGCTGGCATTACCTGTTGGACCCGCCCGTGGTCGGGCGGTACACCGGGTGGCGAGCCCTCCGTCGAGGGCGGCCGCCCGGGTCGTCGCCGGAGATGACGCGAGCGCGAACTCGGTCATGTGTCGGCGGTGATGGGAAGGGCGTGCCGCCGGAACTGGTGCTGGTAACACCGGTGTGCAGGCGGCAGCCCAGCGGCCCGTGCTCCTCGGAGCGGGCCGCATGGCACGTCACCTCATGGTTGACCTCTCATCTCGTCTCAAGTCTTGGTGCGGGCAGTCCAGCCGACGTGCGCGGCAGGGCGGGAGTTCAGTGCCCCATGGGCGCGCCGCAGTCGACGGTAAGGGCCTGACCCGTGAGGTAGGCGGCCTCCGATGAGGTGAGGAACAGCGCTTCCCACGCGATCTCGTCAGGGCATGCCAGTTGGCCCAGTGGTACCTGCGCGGCCGGGCCCTTGATCTCCTCGGCACCGAGCGCGTTGACCATGGCCAGAGCGGGGGAGAGGGTGTTCACCGTGGTGCTGCGGGGCGCGAGCTCATCTGCCAGGGACTGGGCGAAGCCGATCAGACCCGTCTTGGAGGCCGTGTAACCGGAGGGCCCCAGCTGCCCGTAGAGCGCGGACGTGGAGGAGATGCACAGGATCCGGCCCTCACGGAGCCGGATCATCCTGTACGTCGCCAGCTTGGCCACCCGGTAGGCGCCAGTGAGGTTGGTCTCCAGCACCGACGTGAAGTCGTCCTCGGACAATGCGAGCAGAAGCTTGTCGCGGGTGCTTCCGGCGTTCGACACCAGAACCTCGACCGGGCCGTGCTGCTCCTCGATCGTGGCGAACGTCGCACCAACGCCGTCAGGCTGCGTGATGTCGCAGGGCACCGACAGGAAGCCGTCCGGTGCCGACGTGGAGTGGTAGGTGATCGCGATGCGATTTCCGCCGGCCTGGTAGACCTTTGCGCTGGCGAGACCGATGCCCCGGCTGGCGCCGGTGATCAGGACTGAACGGCGCATTGGCTTGTTCCCCCCGAGGACTTCTGTGTTCAGCTGGCTTGCTGCAGCATCGGCATGATCTGACGCTGGGTTCGGGCGTGCTCCAGTCGCCGGGACAGGGCTGCGGCGGTGTCCATCGTGGCGTCGGCCAGACGCTCGGCGCGCCGCTGCCAGTAGGCGTCGGGGGCGAGGAGGCTGACGGAGCCGACGAGAACGGAGCCGCGCCACAGCGGCACGGAGAGCATCTCCCATCCGGCGACGGGGGAAGGAGTGCGTGCGTATCCCTGTATCTTGATGCGCCGCAGGACGGCATTGCCTGCGCTCAGGTCGTCGAGGCTGGCGAGCATGACCAGTCCGGCGGCGTCCTGGTGCAGGGGCGCGCGGCGAAGGACGGGCCCCGCGTCGGAGGTCGCCAACGCGGCTGCGAAGTCGTGACGCTTGCCGTGCGCGATGTCGACGCAGATCCTGCTGGGCATGCCCAGCAGGAGGTGGCTGTGTAGGGCGACGACCTGGTTCGTGCGGCGCTGCAGGTGAGCGAGCTCCTCGGAGATCGCCGGTGAACTGGCGGGCAATGCGGTCAGCGCGTCCTGGTTGTGCCCTGTGACGCTGGGGTGGGCGATGGAGTAGGTGCCGTAGGTCGGTTGGACGAAGGTGTGCGTGCGCACGCCGGACTGGAGGATGCGGTGGGCGGTGGAACGGGTGAGCCCGCTGTGGGTCATCACCTCTGCGAGCGTGTGCGCACCCGGGCCAAGCTCGATCATTGCCTGCAGCACTCGATAGGCGCGCTCCGCAGAGCTGTTCCGTTCGTGATCGTGGGCTTGCAGCTCGTGCGGCGGCTTCGGCATCATCAGGCCCCCCAGGTCTGTGAGCGTGTGCGGCTGGTGGGGCGAATGACCAATTCAGATGCCAAGTCGCCCCCGTGGTCTTAAAGATGTAGTCGAACTGGCCGCCGTTGGCCAGGAAGGACCCCTTCCTGAAGTTGCATTTTAGTAAGGCTTGCCTGACCGCCGACTCGGCCTGGCCGAGCGCAATGCTTGAGAGATGAAAGCGCGCCGGGAGGCCGCTGCCGGGAGACCAGGACCCTCGTCGGCGGCGATCGCCGGCGCCTGGACGAGGGGGTACAAGTGACGACCACACGTCAGGGGAACGGCGATGCACCGGACCAGAAGGAGCAGTTTCAGGCACTGCTGGTCAGATGCCGGGCCGACGTTGATGCAGGCCCGCCGGAGGCCGCCGTCACGACGCGCGGGCGGCGCCATGCTGGCCTTTCCCAGGAGCGCGCAGCGGCAATGCTCGGGGTGTCCGTCCGGACCTATGGCGACTTCGAGCGAGGCCTGACCCGAGCGGAACCCGACTTTCTGGAGCGTGTGGCCTCTGCGCTGCACATGACCGCCCACCAGCGGCACGCGATGTTTCTCCTGGCCACAGGGCAGGAACCTCCGCAGCCGTTCAGCAACCAGCTCGCCTCGGTGCCGGCCTACCAGCTGGCACTCGACTCCAACGTCATACCCGGCTACCTGTCCAACCGTTGCTGGGACATCGAACTGACCAACCAGGCGTTCCGGGACATCTGGGCCGGAACGGAGCGGCCGACTAACGTTCTGCGCTACATCCTGCTCACCGAGACCGCACGCGACACCGTCCTGCTGGACTGGCCGGAAGGTTGGGCGCTGCCCTTCCTGCGTCAGCTGCGCGCAGCGCTGGCTGCTTCGCCCTGGGAACCGGGCCTGGTCGTGCTGCAGCGTGAGCTTGAGGACGCGGCATGCAGCGACCGGTCACTACGCGAGCTGATGGGGCGTTCGCTGGACGACGAGTACATTCACCCGAACGGCGAAACACGTATGATCCGCCATCCCAAGTGGGGTCCGACCCGGATCACGCTCCTGATGACCCGCCCCCTCGACGCGGCCTCGGGCCATCGGTTCGTCTGGATGGTCCCACCGAAGCCGGTCGACCAGATGCCCTGAACCGCCCGGCCCGGACGAAGAGGCCGGACCGCGCCTGCAACCGTAAGTCCCCGCTGTGCGTCGTCACCTCAACGACAACGACTGTGTGCGGCACTGTGTTTGGACGCGCCAACGACGGCGCGAGCGACGACGGAACCTACGACAAACGAGGAGAGAGCTCGTGCCCCGATCCCCCGCCGTACTGATCGTCGGCCCGAAAAGGGACCACGAAGCGGACCTGCGGAGCGTTGCCGAGACCTGTCCGATCACCTTCCACGACCCGGCCTCGCACTGGGGCGGACCCGACACGACCGTACTGACGGCAGGTGCCGACGGCATCGAAGGTGAACCGCCGGCGGGACTGCTGGCGCTCACAGCAGAGGCCCTGCCGCAGGCCGCCGACCTGGCTGAAGCGCTCGGTGTCCGAGGCCCGTCCACGGCATCGGCTGCCGCGTCCGCCGACCGTTCCATCGCGCGGGTCCTGCTCGCGGAAGCGGGACTGCCCACCCCGCGAGGCACCCGCGTCGACTCCCACCAGGATGCGGCCGCTGCGGCGCTGTGGACCGGGTACCCCGTTGTCCTGCGCCCGCTTGCGAACCTCGGCCACTACGGCGCGATCCGGGCCAACAAGGCCGAGGACCTCCACACCGCATGGACGTTCGCGCACACCGCAGCCCTCGCCGCAGAGACCACCCCTGGGGCCGTCCTGCTCGAGCAAGCCCCGGACGGCGACCGGATCACTCTTCAGACCGTCACGAGCGGCGGCCGGACCCGGGTGGTCGCCTCGGTCCGGACGGCGTTCACGAACTACCCCCTGTTCCAGCCCTCCTCCCACCTCGTCACTGCGGAAGACGTGGAGCCGGACCTTGCGCAGCTCGCGGCCCGCGCGATCCAGGCCCTCGGCGTCGAGCACGGCGTTGGGCACGTACACATCGTGATGACCGTGCTCGGCCCGGTCATCACCGACGCAGCGGCCCACCTGCAGGGCGACAGCGTCCCCGAACTCGTGCGACTGGCGACCGGCGTGGACCTGCTCCTGGCCGCCATCCAGACCGCCACTGGCCAGGGCCCCGCCGTCACACCCACCCACAGCGCGAGTGCGGCCGTCGCCCTGATCCGAGCGGGGTCCACCGGTACCGTGACCGGCCAGGCGTTCGATCCCGAGCAGCTGGATGCGCCCTGGCTGGCCAGGCTGACCTGGGAGGCCCACCTGGGCACTTCGGTGGAGGCGCTCCCAGCCTCGGTGCTGGCCCGCTGTGTCGTCACCGGACCCGACCCGAACGCATGTCTGGCCAACCTTGCGCAGGCCTGCCGGGCCATTCGGGTGACCATCCAGCCGGACCGCCCATAGACTCACCCAGGGCGGTCCGTAGCCACAGCACCTGGCATCGCAATTTGACTGCTGTCTGAGCCGTCGAGCGGGTTCAGGCTGTCACCGGAGTACGGAGGCCGCATCGTCGCTCTGGGCCTGGTAGACGGTCACGATCGAGGCGACAGCGTCGACTTCGAGCGGTCCGGTGATCCTCAGCCAGACCAGTTCGGGCAGGTCCTTGGAACGATCGAGCCGGCCGACCGCCTCGGCGGGCCAGAGCAGCGGCAGCTTCGGCAGGTGGATTAGGGAGATCCCGTCGATGAAGATGGGGGCCAGTCCGGGTTCCCACGGGCGGACCGAGTGGAGATTGGACAGCGAGATCACCACATCGGGCTTCCACGGCCCCTCGCGCAGCCACACGTCCAGCGTGTTGTCCTTGCGGTCCTCGGTGGACTCGTTCAACGAGATGCGGTCGATGAAGTAGCTGGAGCAGGATTCCAGCGTCAGTGCCGCATTCGTGCATCGGTTCTTGAAGGCATCGGTTGCCTTGTGTTCGTCGACCACGGCACGAGACTACGGTGAGTGGGGCGGTCCACGGGAGCGCTCTTCGAGCACCTGGCTGATGATGTCACCGCCGTGGCAGGCCTCAACCCTGGTCGCCCAGATCGAACTGTTGCGATGCCGACGTCGGTCAAAGTTCGGTGAGACTGATGTTCACTAAACTCTGCCGGGACGGAACACTGACGCCCTGTCATGCATCAACTGAGACCGTCAATGATGTCTTGAGCCAAGCTGCCAACAAAGTCCCGAGACCTCACACGACAGACCCACATCAGTGGGGCAACATCCGCACCACGCAGCCCAGCCGCACTTTCATCGACCGCCTCGAGCTTCACCTCGGCGACCGCCCCTGCCATGCCTCCTCGGAAAACCGCCGCAGCACCGGCGGGTACCAGTCACGGGCACCCAGAGCACGTCTCAGCGTCGCCGATTCTGCGCCTGGCGCAACCGCTCCATGGCCACGCGTTGCGCCTCGGCCAGAGTCCTTCTGCGGGGTGCAGCAGCAGGAGCCGCGGTCTTCTGAGGCATGGGCGCCCTGACGAGTGTTGGTCGCTCCAGCCGTGTTCCCGCCAGGTGGTACACCTGGCTCTCTGTGCGCGCCCCCACCGCGACTACCTGCAACATCATTCGGGAATCGGAACCCGGAAGAGCATCCCGCAGGCGATAGACGATCCTCCACCCCCTCTCTGCCAGCCTTGGGTGAGACATCCCGCTTTGTCGGGTTAGCCTGAGAGGGCCCGAGTAGGAGTTCCACCCCTGATGACCAGCACCAACC